>JAISIV010000013.1 GCA_031261865.1 Lactobacillaceae bacterium
TTCCTGGAGCATATATTTCGAATTCTTCAGTAATTCTACCGAATGTAATTCCACCCTTATGAGCGGAAGCCAGTCCCCAGTCCTCTCCTCCAAGCAAAAGACGAGTTTTATCGACGACATTGGTATAACGGTACTTAACTTCTTTATCCGAGACATTAGTTGCATGTTGGAAATAGTCGTACATATTGATTAGATAATCGCTGGAGAGACCTTGATTTTCAGCATGCTGATGTTGGTCGGGGAAAAAACCACGTGTAATTAGATATGATTCTTGGTTATTGCTGCGGTCCTTTATAACTTGTTGAATCATCAATGGGTTCATTTGAGCTTTTTCGGAATCATCGATATAAAACTTGACACTCATCATTTCTCCCCTTTCAAGTATTTGTCACCTTCGACGCCATTAAACGTAATTTCGTCTTTTCTAGTAGAAATTGGGAACAATTCTGAAATATTACTCCCCTCCTCACCATCTCCATTAACTGATGGTTTTTTCGTTGCTTTAACCATATCTGGCCAGATAGAATTAGCGTCTTCGATTAACACTTGCCAATCTTTCCAAACGTTTTCTTCATAATATCGAGATGACAATTCATACGCGCTATCTGAGAACTGCTGAAGCTTTTCAGGATTAGTGAATAAATCAATGAATTTGTCGGCCATTTCAGTGACAAATTCATCTTCTTGTCCGTCTGGAGCCCAAGCAGTCAAATAACCATTTTGCCCGTCGACAATTAAATCATTCGGCCCGTAATTAACGTTTGTTGAACCACCAGGAATACCATTTGCCATAGCTTCCATCATAGAGATGTTGAATCCTTCCATAATTGAGGCCAAGCCATAAACTTGATGCTCTCGATGAACCTTATAAAGTTCGTTTCGATCAGTGATGTAGTCGTGAATAGTTAAGATATCGTCATTAATACTTTGTGCTTTAGAAATATCTTGGGTTACATTTCCTTTGTCATCATACAAAGTTGGGGCCGCCTTACCGTGTTTTTCATAGACTCTAACAATATCTTTAATCGTTTTGTTATTGCCAGTATTGTCGTAATAACCGTAAACATCTAAATGGAATGGGATCTCTGGATGCATTTCTTTAGCAATAATTAGTGCTTCCGTAACGGCACTTATTCTCTTATCAGGTGCACGGCGGACAATCATCAAAACGGAACCAAATTTACGATCTGCCATTCTCACTTTTTGTGAATCCCGAATGTCTTTCGGAACTACTCCTACTGGAATGGTAATTGCTTTAGTGTTATCAAATTTATAGCGTGCTAAAATATCGGCCGATTGTCTTGGCATCGCTGAAATAAATGAGTTAAAGCGGTT
This sequence comes from Lactobacillaceae bacterium, assembly GCA_031261865.1. GTDB lineage: Bacteria > Bacillota > Bacilli > Lactobacillales > Lactobacillaceae > Oenococcus. Next base: position 1,336 of record JAISIV010000013.1, read on the forward strand.
ATAGTTGTTGAAACCGAACTCGTAATTATTATTTTCTTCAGTCGTCATAACATTTCTGGTGTCTGAAGCGTGAAGATTATGAATATGAAAAGCTGTGTAGGCTGGTCGATCCAGAGTTAAGATGGCATCTTCAACAGCAGAAGTACGATCTAAAATCCAGACATTAGGATTGTCGTAATCGAAGAAATCATTATTTAAATCGTTATAAAATTCTCTAGAAACATCTTCGAAGGTATCTAGTTGAAGTACTAGGCCGCGCTTGTTATGAAGTCGAAAACCAACTGAAAAATCAACCGGTGCTTGAACAGCATCTTGTTGTTGCTTTTCTTCTTCAGGAGTCATATGATGTGGTTCTTTACCAGAAGCCATTGCATTCTCAGCATCGATCGTAATTGCTTCTTGCATCTTACGTGCTCGAAGGGCAATTTCTGATTGACGAGGCTTTCTCGAACGATGAAATTCTTCTAGATAAGGATTACCATCAATATCTAAATAAATAGTCGTATTTAATTTTCCAGTGGGATCTAGAAGCTGTTTTCTAGAAATAAAACCACGAGAATCATAATGATCAAGTTCGTATAAATTGCCGAAGCTTTCAAAACGCTCAACAGTCGTTACGCGATTATCGTGCTTAGGATCAATATGCACTCTACCTAGAAAACGAGTTTTTTGTTCTTCCTCAAAAACACCGAAAACGATTTCAGTGTCATTTTGACTAGCTTGTTCAACAACAGCCGGCTGTCTACCATACCAATCAACATGTTCTAAATCTAAAATGTGATCATCGGCATATTCAGTACCCGCATAGTAATCAAACAAATTGACGACTTCGGCATCATTTAATTCCCACGCCAATAAGTCTCGGTGAGCATTGGGATTCCACTGACGAGTGACAATTTTTGAACTGACACTCATTTTTCTAAACAGTTTTTGGCGTTGAACTTGTGCATGTTCAATTCCAGAACCTTGGGCGTTTAAACCTTCGTTAACAAAAAAATACATTGAAACTCCTTTTTTTAACTAGCAAATCTAGTATATCAAGACAATATGTACAAAAAAATCACCGACAAATGTCGATGATTTTAATTCAAAAACTAAAGATTACTATTCAGCATCCCAGTTGTTCTGAGCTGCCATTTCGTCAAGAGTTAAAGGTTTAGTAATTACACCAACAGCAGGTGCAACAACTTCTTCTTCGACTTGACGGTATTCAGCAACACCAGTTCCAGCAGGAATAATTTTACCGATAATAACGTTTTCTTTAAGTCCAACAAGTGGATCGTTCTTTCCACGAATTGCGGCATCAGTAAGAACCTTAGTTGTTTCTTGGAATGATGCAGCAGACAACCATGAGTTAGTCTCAAGAGATGCCTTAGAAATTCCTAGAAGAACAGGACGAGCAGTAGCTGGAGTAAGGCCTCCAACCAATGCAGGTTCATTTGCACGACGGAAGTCAGCAATATCAATCAATTCACCTGGTAACAATGAGGTGTCACCCGGATCCATAACGCGCACTTTTTGAAGCATTTGGCGAACCATAACTTCAATGTGCTTATCGTTAACTTCGATACCTTGCAAGCGATAAACTTTTTGAATTTCAGAAAGCAAGTAGTTTTGAGTAGTTAGAGAATCAGTGATTTCAAGCAATTCCTTAGGGTCGATAGGTCCTTCATTCAAAGCTTCACCACGCTTAATCAAATCACCT
>JAISIV010000021.1 GCA_031261865.1 Lactobacillaceae bacterium
AAATAATCTTAAAACTTATAAAGACGGACGTTCCATCTCAAACTTCCTATATCTCCAAGAGCCAGTCAGATACGGCTTTAATATTAATCCCGTCAATTTCGGAAACTCCGTCAAACTCGTAAACTAAAAGGGTTTTGGGGTAGTTGTCATTAATTATTTCTAAATTTCCAACTTCTCGGTTTGAATCTTTTGGCAGTCTATACGCAACCTGGAAATATTCTTTATTGCCATTACGTTCTGCAACGAAATCTATCTCGTTATCATTCACGTGGCCTATATAAAGTTTGTAGCCACGTCTCTTCAATTCCAGGAAGACAACATTTTCTAATTTGGGACCCAGATTAGTTTTTAAACCATTGACCTGGGAAGACCATAAACCGTTATCTACTACGTAAAATTTAGTTTCACTCCTAATACGTTGTCCGCCTCTTATGTTTTCGCTTTCTAATTCATAAAAAATATATGCCTGACGAAAAGAGTTTAGATACAAGCTAAAACGCTCGTTTGAAATTCCTTTGTCATTTTTAAATTGAGGAAATTTTTTTACTAATCCTGAAACTGACGTTGGACTACTAATAGAATCCATTAAAACTAACGCTGTTTTTTCAATCGTTGTTTGATTGGGATTATCTAATCTCTGTACTACATCTCGCAGAATGATGGAATCATAAATATCTGAAAGTCTATCTAGTTTAATTTGATCGTCCTCTTCATAGTAGTCAGACAAGATTGGCATCCCGCCGAAATTCAAATATTCATCAAGCGCTCTTTCTCGTTTTTCTACAGTGTATTTGGGATTTGCTTCTATAAATTCTTTAAATGAAAATGGCAAAATCTCAAACTGTTTATATCGCCCAGATAATAAGGTTGCCAATTCACCTGATAATATTGAAGAATTTGAACCGGTTATATATATATCTGAATCCAAATCAACTCGAAGACTGTTGACTACTCTTTCCCAATTTTTAGCAAGCTGAATCTCATCAAAAAAGAAATACATTTTTTTCCCATCCACGAATCGTTCTCTAAGATAGGCATAAAAAGCATTTTCGTCATCACGAAGTTCCGAATACATTAGAGATTCAAAATTAATATAAACAATCTGTTCTTTTTCGACTCTGGACAGAATCTCATCTCTAATTTGTGTCAATAGCACTGATTTACCGGTTCTACGAACTCCGGTGATGATTTTTACTGCTTCTTTATCGATGTAAGGTCTAATTTGTTCTAGGTAGGATTCACGAATAATCATGTTTTCATATTATCACGTAGAAAAGACAACGTTGTCTTAAAAACGACGAAAAATAGGAAATTCAAGACAACGTTGTCCATTATATTTTTCACAAAGTATAACGACATTAAAAAACTGCCGAAATAATCCGACAGTTTATAAAATAAATTAATTGGTAGCTAATTCTTTCCAATCAGCCAACATGACATATCCAACTGCTTTTTCACCAGTGTGAACACCAATTAGAGCACCGATAACACCTCGATCGATTGGCATATCAGGATACTTTTCTCTTGTGGCATCAACCCATTCTTGGGCAACTTCTTCATTATTAGCGTCTGCCACAATAATACGCGTTGGCGTTTTAGTTTCCGCCAAATATTCAGTCAGCTTATTTTGAATCCAATTGAAAGCGCGGTTCATTTTACGTTCTTTACCGACAGCTTCAATTTTTCCTTCCTGAGTGAAAGTCAAAATTGGCTTAATACTAAGAACGCCGGCGACAATTGCCATTCCACCAGACAATCGACCCGTTCTTTTAAGATGTTGAATATCGTCAACTACTAGATAAACACGCGTAGAGCTTCGTAGGATTTCAAGCTTGGCTAGGATTTCGTCCATCGATTTATTTTGCGTAGCCATTTCAGCAGCCAGAAGGGCTTGTTGTCCGGCGGCGATAACTGTAATTAATGAATCCCATACGGTAACTTTTAAATTACCTTCGTATTGGTTCGCCATATTAACGGCAGTTTGATAAAAACCAGAGATACCAGACGACAACGTAATCATAATTGCTTCATCATAGCCATCCTTTTCAACACGTTCGAACATGTCGTTCATGTCAGCGGGTGATGATTGTGACGTAGTTGGGGCAGTTTTAGCTTTGTTCATGTCGGCGTAAAACTTAGCCGGACTCTTCCAATCAGTATCGTATTTAATTTTGCCATCAAATAAAATAGGCACCGGGATTTCATAGATGCCATACGCGTTTTTTAAATCTTCTGGAATATAACTCGAACTGTCTACAATAACGGCAATTTTACTCATATCTTCTCCAATAACTTCTCGTAGTCGTCTCCCCAAATAAAGCCAACTGACTTTTCTCCGGTGTGAACGGCAATATATGGTCCTATTATCCCACGTTCAAAGATCACTTGTGGCCACAACTTCTGACCTTTTTCGACCCACTCATCGGCAAGCTCAGGGTTATTGGCATCGATTACATTTACTCGAAGCGGTTCTAAGGAATCCTCTACAATTTGGCTGAAATGCTGTTCGATGTATTCCCAAGCACCAGTCATTTTGCGGGCTTTGCCGGCGGCGACAATTTTCCCGTCTTCGAAATCTAAAATTGGCTTAATACTAAGCATGCCAGCGATTAAAGCTTGCCCACCAGATAAGCGGCCGGTACGTTGCAAATGCTTAATTGAATCAACCACAAAGAAAACACCCGTAGATGAACGTAATTCACCCAGTTGAGTTTCGATGTCTTCTAGGGACAATCCTTTTTTAATTAAACCAGCAGCATAAAGCGCTTGATTGCCGGCTCCGATAGCCGCAATTTGAGCATCCCAAACTAATACCTGTTTAAAACCTGCATAATTTTCGGCCAGGTTTTTAGCAGTTTGATAGGTTCCAGAAATTCCTGAAGACAATGTAACAATAACCGCTGAATCGTATCCGTCAGCAACGACCTGATCGAAAACGCGCGTGATTTCCCCAGGTGTAGGTTGCGAAGTGGTTGGTGATTTTTCAGCCGCATTTAAGTCGGTGAAAAAGTCTTGTTGAGTTTGCCAGTAATTTTCGGTGTGGGCATTTGTCTCAAAAATAACTGGATCTTGAATAACGTATATTTTATTTTTCTTAAGTAAGTCAGCTGGAATATAACTCGAACTGTCTACAATTACTGCGATTTTAGCCATGAATAGCCTCCCCAATTAGCAAGCCTAAAATCGTGGCCGCTAATCCAATAACAAACATTATAAAAAAGTAAATGGTAGAATTACGCCTAAAACTGTAACCTTGAACGATCATTGTTGAAAAAGTCGTGAAACCACTGAGTATTCCGGTAGTGACAAATGGGTTTTGGATTGACAAACCACTTAAAATCCCTACTAGGAAAGACCCGATGATGTTTAATTGCACAACACTCGTAAAGTATTTAAAAAACGTTTTAGTATTTTCAACATACAAATGCCGTAATACCGCCCCAATGGCGCTCCCGAATCCTACTATTAAAATTAACGCCATATTACCGCCACCTTCCTAGCAATGTAAGTGGCAAATATTCCGCCAAGAATACTAATTATTAGATATAGAATTTTTTGTTCAAGACTAGCCTGAACCAATAAAAGCATCAAGGTACCAAAACTAGTAAAGGCGCCGAGAAATCCCGTTTTCAAAAATGATTGTAAATGTTGATTAAAATCGAACTCTGAAAGTATAGCCAGAATAAATGTCCCTAAGATATTGACGATGGTTAGAGATAAGAGCTTATTGTCCGTAAAGAGATTTTGATTAATTAGTAGCCTTGAGATACCTCCCAAAAAGCCTCCGGCAAAAACGTAAATCAGTGTTTTGTTGAATCCGCGAACTTCCATAAACCCATTCTAGTAAAATTAAGCAGTATGAAAAAGCTTTTAAACTTTCTATTGACGCTAATCACTATTGCAGTCCTTGCCTATGTTGGTTATTTTGCGGTAACTAAAATTGAAGCAAACCGCAACCTCACCACCACCAAAATAACCTCAACTACATCGACATCCAGCGCCAGTCCAATTCAAAAAGCCATGGCATTAGCTGATGCCAAAGGTCAAGAATACATCGCTCAAGCCAAAAGTTTAAATCCATATCAATCTTCGGTGGTAACGCTGAATTCAGTAAACAAGCCATCATCGGCTTTGTTATATGCACCAACTACTTCTGACCACTACGATGATGTCCTACAAGTTTATGTAGCAAGTCCAAATTTAATTGGCGACACCAATAAAGCCATTCAACTATGGAATGCTGGAGCCGGGAAAACAGTCGCTAAATCTGTGACGAAACCTGAAAACGCGGATGTTATTGTTTCTTATGCTTCTGATGAAAAGAAATTAGATTTCCCCGCTGGAAAAGGTGGTATTACTTTTTATAACGAAGAAGGTTCACTAGGCAAAAATTCTTATATCTTAGTTGCCGATGATTTAAGCGGTACTACAGCCAGTCAAGATACGATTGTCGCCCATGAAATTGGCCACGCTTTAGGCATCGCCCATCGTGAGCCTGATGATTCTTCGCAAGCTAATACCGACGGAAATTTCGATTTAATGAACACGATTGTTGGAAACCGCACGCCATATAGTTTGAGTGAATATGATTTATTAGCGTTAAAGGCCGCTGAGGAATATTGGCCACTGGCTTATCAGAATTATTTGAAATAAAAATGGGTCCAAATTTAAATTGAACCCATTTTTTTAGTTATTCGTCGACATCAAAACGCCGTTGTAAATTGTCCAAAGTTTTGGCGCAACATCTCGGTTAGCATTCAACATGTCAGGGACGATTTCTTGGAGAACATACTGAACACTTGGCATATCCTTGAAATCACGGAGTACTCCAAGAGAAGACTTGAACATATCAAGATAAACTTCTTCAGGGTTGTTTTTATTCAACTCACCAAAAGCTTCGTATAACAAATCCAATTTATCGGCGACTGACAAAATTTTTCCTTCTAAAGTGTCATCCTTGCCTTCTGATAGGCGACGTAGATAAGTCTTTTGGAACTTTTCAGGAATTTCATTACCGACGAAATTCTCAGTTAACGAGTCTTCAACATTGGCAAGCATTGTTCGTAGTTCAGGAGTGAAGTACTTAACCGGAGTGGAAATATCTCCGATAAATCGTTCAGCATAATCATGATTAAGTGCCTTTTCGTATAGCGATTTCCAATCGATTTGATTGCCAGCTTCTTCTTCAACATCCCCTAGAAATTGAGCAATTTCAGTTACCTTCCAAGAATGGCTTGCTACTGAATGTGGCATAAATTTAAATACGCCCGGTGCTCGATCAATCAATTCAAGGTTATTCAAACCCATAAAATATTCGTGCATTGACATAGTAATTAGTGCACCAAGTTAATCAGTTTAACGTGGCGCTTTCCTCCTCTTTGAAGTATTTCGTAATACTATACACCATAAACACCTTGTCTTAACTCACCAAATTCTGGCTTTATTTTGACTCCGATTATGAAACATCCACAATAAATTTAACCGTTCGAGAACAATTGTTTCTGAACCAATTCGTTTAACGTGCTAGGTATACTTAACAAAGTTTTCAAAACAGACAGTTGTCTTAGGTATACCTAAGACAGGCAAACCGGGCTTCAATTTTGCCTATCCAAAAGGTACTGTTTTCTTTCAAGTTCACTAACTAAAAAAGAGAATTTTTCTGGCGTGTTCTGAACTAAATAGTCAAAAAACTCCTTTGAAAATTTATTCGGGATAGGATCCGTGTTTTGATTTTCAAAATCATTGAAAATACTTTTAGGAATCGAGAGCAA
>JAISIV010000026.1 GCA_031261865.1 Lactobacillaceae bacterium
CACCGCACCGTGCAGCGCCCCTGGGGCACGTACACCGTGCTTGAAGAAGGCGAACACTTCAAAATCAAACGCATCGTCGTCAACCCCGGCGCGAAACTCTCGCTTCAACTGCACCACTATCGCAGCGAACACTGGGTCGTAGTTTCAGGAGAAGCGCAAGTCGTCAATGGAGACAAAACCATAACGCTTGCGATCAACGAATCGACTTATATCCCCGCTGGCGCGAAACATCGATTGATGAACGTCGGCACTGCGCCATTGGCAGTCATCGAAGTGCAGACGGGGGATTATTTGGGAGAGGATGATATTGTGAGGCTGGAGGATGTGTATGGGAGAGTCGACTCAAGTGTGTAGTTTGATAAGAACAAGATTTTCAGGATATTGATGGAACTGTTTGGCGAATTGTATGTAAATTTGAAAGAGGGTAAAAATTAATGTTTACCAAATTAAAAGATCGTATTAAGGGTGTTATAGAGCATTCGTGCAGAGAAGCATTGGGTCCTGAATTAAAAGAAATTAGGACGATTTTATTGCATCCAAAAACCTCTCCAAAATCTTTATTGAGAAATGTGGGAGGGGGGGCTCAAATTTTAGATTGTTTTCTTTCTGAAAATGGTGAATCTGCTTTGCAAACAGATTTTGCAACGTTTTTTAGAAAAGACCATGTAATAGGAAAGCAATCACCAAAACCCTTAGTGTGTACATCGCAACTTTGTAATCAAGAATTCTTTAACTTACCTCTTTTTCAATATTGGGTTTATCAATTGAAGGATCGGTTGATTCTTCATAGAAAAATATGGGAATATGTTTATATTACTCAAACTTTGTTCGAAAATGGGATGTTAGTGCCCGGAAAGAAAGGACTTGGGTTTGCTTGTGGAACGGAGCCTTTGCCTTCATTGTTTGCTAAATACGGCTGTTCAATTGTGGCTACTGACTTAAATTCATCCGATCCGAGGTCACAAGAATGGATCAGGACTCATGAAAATTCTCAAAATTGCTTAGGAAACTTGAATGAAAGAAGTATTTGTTCGAAAGCGGACTTTGAAAGGCTGGTGTCTTTCCGCCCGCTTGATATGAATGAAATCCCTAATGATCTTTATGGGAAATTCGATTTTAATTGGTCTGCATGTGCTGTCGAACATATTGGGGGGTTGGAAAAGAGTGTTAATTTTTTAATTGAAAATCTTAAAACCCTTAAAAAAGGAGGTATCGCGGTTCATACGTCAGAATTTAATCTTTCTTCATTGACTGAAACCTCCATTGAACCAAATTGTATAATTTTTAGGAAAAAAGATGTAGAAAGAGTTATTGATAAAATTTCTTCTTTGGGAAATGACGTGTTTCCAATAAATTTTAAAATAGGTAACTACCTTGCAGACAATTATGTAGATATGCCTCCTTATGCAACAAAAGGAGCTCATTTAAGATTGTTGCTGAATGATTTTGTGACAACATCTTTTGGATTGATAGTTAGGAAGGGCTAAAAAAGAAGAGGCGTTTTTTTTGAACTCAAGAGGGGCTGAAAATTCGAAAACATTTTCTGTCTTTTTTGGACACGGATTTAACAAGCCATCTCTTAAATGTTCAGATTGTTAAATTGAATGAATATCTGATTTCTTAAATTAAACGAGGTTTCTTTAAAAATGTGTGGACATTTAAAATCTTGGGCTCGAGCAAAAATAATGCGATGCATTAAAGAAGCTGTGCATTCGGACATTTCGAGTGTTTCAGATTCCTTGGAGCAAATGGCACAGCAAATCAGTGTTGTCGAAAAAAATGTTAGGACAGAACAAAGAGAAAGGATTTATTTAGGTAATAACCGTGCTTTAACAAGATTGTTATGGGGACAGAAAATAATTGTTGATACTGAAGATTTAAGTTTATCACCTCATATTTTATTGGATGGTTATTGGGAAAGATGGATATCGGAAGTTTTCTTGAAAGCGATAAAGCCAGGGATGCATGTTATCGATATAGGATCCAATCTTGGCTATTATTCGCTCCTTGCGGGACGATTGCTTGGTGCTAAAGGTAGACTGACATGTTTTGAAGCTAATCCAGTAATGGCGGATATTACATTGAGAAATTTGGATATCAATGGCTTTGGAGGTATCAGTGAAGTTATTTCAAAAGCGGTTTATAAAGAAGAATCGACTTTGCCGTTTACGATTCTAAAAAGGCATAAAGGTAGTTCTGGGTTGTTTGTTGGCTCAAGTGAAATTCAAAACGTTTTTCATGAAAGTTCTGAGAAGATTTTAGTGCCAACGGTTTCATTGGATCAATTTTTTCCTTCCGGGACGAGAATTGATGTAATAAAGGTTGATGCTGAAGGAGCAGAACCATATATTTTTGAAGGAGCACAAAGACTACTCAAGGAAAATAATGTTCAGGTATTTATGGAGTTCGATCCAGGTATCATCAAAGATTATTCAATTGAAAAATTTCTTCAAATGTTGAAAACACTGCAATTTAATGCTTATGAGATTTTGGAAGATTCATCATTGCAATATTTAGATGAAAATAGTTTGAAAAATGGAGCAAGGAGGGATCTTCTTCTCAAAAAACAAAATGGATAAAGAAAAACATGAAAATTTTACTTGATGCGTTTAATTTGGGGCTGAAACAAGGCACTGGACTTGCGACCTACACAAAAGAATTGGGGAAGATACTTGCCTCGCAGGGGCATGAGGTTGATTATTTATTCGGATTGGATAGAGTTAGCAAAAATCAAGATATTAGGCTTTCAACTTTTATTCAATCACTTTTAATTGAGGGCGAACCTCAAGGTTGGACGAAAAAAAGACTTTTTAACAAATTTGTTTTTGATTTGCCAAAGTATTTGACGAGAGGAGCTTTTAAGCTAAAACAAATTTCTTGTGATAGCCAGAGCGTTGTAACAAAAGCATTGTATGAAAAAATACCTCACTTTAATCGTATTTATAATTACTCATATATTTTTCGTGAATCAGCGCTTCTTTCATATATAGCACATGAGCCAGTGTTGATTAACTGTGGTAGCGGATATAAACCAGATGTCTTACATATGACTTCTCCGCTTCCTATATCAATGAAAGGTGTCAAAAAGGTTGTGACCGTTCATGATCTTATTCCGCTGGTTTTACCTCAATCAACTTCGATTAACCTTAAAAATTACAAAAATTTTATCAGGGATTCTATTAAAGACGCAGATTTGATTTTTTCAATTTCCAAGAAAACGAAAGAGGATTTACTCAAATATTTTAATTATCCCGAAGAAAAGATAGTGGTAACTTATGAGAATGTTGATATCCCTGATTTTTATAAGAAATTGACCGAAGAAGAAGTTAGACGATTTTTATGGAAAAATTATCGCCTTTCATATAAGAAATACTTTTTATATTATGGCGCAATTGAGCCAAAGAAAAATGTTAGACGAATTATAGAAGCTTTTCTCAGAGTAGATACTGATGAAAAACTGGTTGTTGTTGGAAAGAATGGCTGGCTGTACGATGATGTTCTCAAATTGCTCGAAAGCATAAAAAAGAAGAAAAGATTCCTCAAGCGCATTCACTACGT
>JAISIV010000071.1 GCA_031261865.1 Lactobacillaceae bacterium
TAAAAGAATCGGCACGATGCTTTTAGAAGAACAAATTGAATTTGCCAAAACTAAGCGGGCTAGAAAAGTTTCTTTAGAGGTTCGTAAGTCTAATATTTTTGCCCAAAAAACTTATTACCGATTCGGTTTCGACATCACCGGTGAAAAACCAGGATATTATGATGGAGACCACGAAGATGCAATTTATATGGAGAAGTTTTTGAATGACGATTCAGTTTAAATGGGCTGAATTTTTCGACGCTCAAGATATTTACGAAATTACTGACAACGCTTTTATCCCTAATCCATACTCACTTGCCCAAATTGAAAATGAACTTAAAAATCCGAATTATCGATATTTTATCGCGCTTGAAGGCAAAAGGGTTGTTGGCTTTGTGTCGTATATTCAATCAATCGACACTTTAGATTTAACTGAATTGGCCGTACATACCGATTATCAAAGAAGAGGCATTGCACAAAATTTAATTCAAAAATCACTTGAATTTTTGAAACCATTCGAAGCCCTATATTTAGAAGTTCGATCGAGTAATTTTAAGGCCATCAATCTTTATACGAAATTAGGTTTTAAAAAACTCAACATGCGTAAAAACTATTATTCAAATCCAGAGGAGGACGCTATTGTAATGGAATTAAAAAAAGACGTTGTTATCATATCTTTTGAAAGTTCTGCCGATGAGACTAGTGTCGCAGTTGTTAAAAATGGCAATCAAATTCTTTCAAATATCGTAGCCACACAAATTAATTCTCATCAGCGTTTCGGCGGCATCGTTCCAGAAGTGGCTAGCAGGCATCATTTGGAGTGGATAAATATTGTTTTAAACCAAGCTTTAAAGGAGGCTAATATAACCAATCCTCACGAGCAACTTGACGCAGTTGCGGCTACTTACGGACCAGGATTAGTTGGGTCGCTTTTAGTTGGTTTAATGGCAGGAAAAACTTTCGCTCAAATTAACGATTTACCGTTTATTGGAGTTAATCATTTAGCAGGACATTTATTGGCTGCTAATTTTAATAGGGGAATTATTTATCCGGCTATGGCCTTGATGGTTAGCGGTGGACATACTGAATTAGTTTTAATGGAAAAACCTGGTAATTTTAAAATCATTGGAGAAACATTGGATGATGCGGCCGGAGAAGCCTTTGACAAAGTAGGTCGTGTTTTAGGTTTAAATTATCCCGCCGGAAAAGAAATGCAAGAATTGTCAAAACTTGGGACAGTGAACATAGATTTTCCAATCGCTAAAACCACCGGCACTTATGATTTTAGTTTTAGTGGCATTAAATCGGCAGTCATTAATTATCTGCATCACGAAGAACAATTGGGGAATAGCGTTAATAAAAACGACGTTATTGCCAGTTTTCAAAAAGCAGTCGTAGATGCTTTAATTCAAAAAACCGATCTGGCTTTATCGAATTATGATGTGAAAATGCTTGTGCTTGGCGGTGGGGTGGCCGCAAATGAGATGCTCAGAAACAAGTTGGAAGAGATTACTAGCAAGCATAAGATTGAACTGAATATGGTTCCAATTCGTTTTAGTGGAGACAATGCGGCCATGATTGGCGCGGCCGGATATCAATATTTTATCGATGACAAGTTCTCAGATTTATCACTTGATACGAAACCTAACCTAGATTTTGAAAGCTTAGTTGATGATTAATTAAATTTTCAAATTTCACAAAAAAGTCTTGTGAAGGCATCACAAACTAGGGACAAATGTAATAAAATATAAAAGTATTTATTTCGCAAAGGAGATAGAAAATGGCCGAAACAGATATTATTCCACGCGCTACAGCGCAACGTTTACCAATTTACCAACATCATTTAAAAAGTTTGCAAGACGCAGGTGAAAAGAGTACCTCTTCTCAAGAAATCGCTCTAGCTCTTAAATTTGATCCTGCAACGGTTCGCCGTGACTTTAGTTTCTTCGGAGAACTTGGAAAAAGAGGATTAGGATATAAGATTGACGCTTTAGTTGAATTCTTTGCTCAAAAACTTAACGATGTTAAGCAAAATAATGTCATCCTTGTCGGAGCTGGGAACATTGGAAGCGCATTAGCGAAATTCAATTTTTACACGGCTGATAACGTTAACGTTGTCGCAGCATTTGATATTAATCCTGCAGTTACTGTAGTTAACGATGAAGATAAACAAATCCCTGTTTATTCAATGGGTGATTTGGTTGCTAAAAATAAGGAAATCGGTGCTGAATTCGCTATTCTCGCCGTTCCTGAATCAGCAGCCCAAGAGGCAACTGATGTTCTAGTCGAAGCAGGAATTAAAGGAATCTTGAACTTTACACCACTTCGCGTAAATGTTCCAAAAGATGTATTCACACAAAACGTCGACTTGACCCGTGAAATGCAATCTTTGATTTACTTTGTAGATAATAAGGACAGTATCAAGAGTATTTAATATGATTTATAAATTAGACGAAACTGATTCGAACAGATATAACGCGTACCGTGATTTTGTAAAAAAGACTCCTAACGGAGTTGTCACACAAGATCCAAAATGGGCTAATGTTAAATCGAATTGGGGACGTCTTTTTTTGTACCATCTAAACGATACTGATGAAATCGATGCCATTATGTCGATTCTATTCATTGAAGCTGTTGAAGGTGGCACTTTGGCTTATGCTTCCAAAGGCCCATTAGTGGCTGATTTTTCGGATGTGAGTTTGGTTGATGAATTCATCAAGAAGGCAATTGAAGAATTACCTGAAAATACTTTTTTAATCCGGATGGATCCAGAAGTTGAGTATTCCGACGAATTAAATAAGTTGTACCAGGACGCTGGATTTGTCACTCGTAATACTCAATTCGAACATATGCACTCGAACATTCAACCACGAAAGAATATGATTTTCTCTTTTGA
>JAISIV010000140.1 GCA_031261865.1 Lactobacillaceae bacterium
AAAAAATGATTTCCATCCATCAATTATTTATGCCTTGAAGGACAAACCAGAATTGTTTGAAGACACAGAGCATCGAACTGTTCCTCGAACACTAGAATTTTTATCTAATTTGTTGAAAATCGCCGACAAAAACGGGATTGACGTTTCGGCGCAAGATTTCGAATCACTAATCGGTTCAGAAAATGCACCCCAATTTAAATACATCTATGACCACATTAAGCAATTAGTATCGCTTTTAGATGTTGTCACAGATCAAAACGCAAAAAATGACTTTGATCAAATGTCGGATGCTGAAAAGTCTTTTATTTGGCTCAATGGATTACATAACGTTACGGCCGCCTTTGATGAACAAATGGTTGAAATAGCACAAACTTTGCCGGCGGATACCTTGATGGCTACGTTGAAAACTGATACCATTTGGTCGACTAACAACAATTTAGCAACCACCCAATTCCTTGCTGGTGCCTACAAAGCCTTGGAAGACATCGAATAAGGTAATTGCAAAAAAACAAACTTGAATACTTGCCTTATACTATAAAACAGGGTTTATGAAGAGTGAGTTTTCATCAAAATTTAATCTTAAAACTGCGATCACGCCAATTATGATCGCAGTTTTTGGTGTTATCATCGTTTTTTCTTGGTTGATGGCCGCAACTATTGATAAAGATCAACATATAATGCACCAAGGTCAAGTCCTACTCGATAAAAACAGCATCAACTATAACGGAAGCTACCGTGGAGATGATACTTTTGATGGCCAAGGGGATTTGAAATATCAAAACGGTGATGAATATGTCGGCGGCTTTAAGGACGGCCAATTCGATGGAAGTGGCACTTTTACTTCTCACAACGGCTGGAAATTCGAAGGTACTTTTAAAAAAGGCGTTGCCGTAGATAAAGGTGTTTTAACCTCTTCGAATGGAGAAGTTATTAATGTCATCGTTAATGGCGATAAATTTGAAAGAGAGGATAAGAAATAACTAATGCGTATTAAATGGTTTAGTCTTGTCCGTGTGACTGGCTTACTTTTTGTCTTGACCTATCATTTCTGGAAGAATTTTTTGCCAGGTGGGTTTTTAGGTGTTGATGTTTTCTTTGTTTTCTCTGGATATTTAATTACGGCTTTATTTATCGATGAGTTCACGACTAAAAAGTCAATTAATTTCTTTCAATTTGTCAAAAGACGTCTGCTTCGAATTTTCCCACCACTTCTATTGGTGGTTTTAGTAACCCTTCCACTAGCTTTATTAATCAGTAAAGACTTCTTAAAAGACATGGTTAAACAAGTAACCAGCGCTTTAGGTTTTTTCTCGAACTTTTATGAGGCAACTAATGGTTCTTATGAAGCTCAATTCACGCCACATTTATTTGTGCATACTTGGTCACTATCAATCGAATTCCAGTTCTATATTATTTGGGGACTGATCATTTGGCTTACTTCTGTTTTGATCAAGCGAAAAGTTCCAGAATCTGGCTATTGGGTAACAATTCGTGCAAGAGTTTTGTTGATGTCTGTAGTTTTAGCTCTTGTCAGCTTTACTACCATGTTTGTATGGTCTTTTAGTCTAAAAGAATTTTCACCAATTTATTATTCGTCTATTGCTCATATCTTCCCGTTTTTCGTAGGAGCATCTGTAGCCTCATTTGGTGGAATTAGAGCCGTTTCTAAGAATTTTATTCAAACTAGAAATAAATGGAGTCTAGCTAGAACAATTATTACTTTCTTAATTGGTTTTATTACATTAACTGTCTTAGCTTTTACAATGAAATTTACTGAACAGAGCACTTTTTTGTTTGGTTTTTTGATTGCCTCAATCGCTGCCAGTTTGATGATTTATTCAGCTAGAATTCTTCATGAAAAAACTCCAAACACCGAAGAACCAAAAGTTTTGACTTTTTTGGCTGATATATCATATTCCGTTTACTTATTCCATTGGCCATTGATGATTATTTTTGAGCAAATGTTTGGCACTACTATCGGAATTATTCTTACAATAATTTTCTCGATTGCTTTTTCAGCTTTTTCTTACTATTTGTTTGAACCAATCGTGGCAGGTAAAACACCTAAGATTTTCGACAAACGGGATGATTTGACTTTACCTTTCAATATCTTCCTTTTGGCGTTAGGCTTTGTTTTAGTTGTAGCAAGTGCTACTTCAATTTCCAATGAGCCTCAGCATACTGTCCTAGAAGAACAATTAATCGCTGATCGTTACTACCAGGACGCAAACAAACTTCAACAAGCCGCTAGTCCCGTCATTGTCAACAAAGAAAACTCCAAAGAAATTCCTAAAGGAGTGACTATCATTGGGGACAGCGTTACGGTTGGAGCTCGTGATTATTTGACTAGTCATATTCCAGATTCTGAAGTCGACGCCATGGGAAACCGTCGCCTGGATCAAGGTTATGACATCTTTGAAGATGCGATTAAAAATAATACACTTCGAGAAAATGTGGTCATAGCGCTTGGAACAAACGGAGAACCAGCTTGGCAAACATATGTCGACAAATTTATTAAAGACTTGCCTGCAGGACACCGCTTGATTTTGATGACACCACATGATGGAAAAGCGGATTCCACTTTCGCATCAGAACAAACGGCTGAATACGAAAGAACTTTAATTGGTAAGTATGACTATTTGACGATCGCGGATTGGAATAAAGTAGCAAAGAAAAACCCACAAATTTTCGTTGGTGGCGATGGCACTCACTTCGCTGGTAACCCGGAAGGTTCAAAGTTATTCAACCAAGTAATTCAAGACGCGCTGACCAAAGCAGAAAAGAAGTCCGTTAAATTATGATTGAAGACATTTTTAACGGCATCACCATTTATCAAGACGATAATTTACCCAAATATCAAATTGATGCTTTTTTATTGGCTGATTTTGCCGATTCAGTAACTAAAACTTCATCATTAACGCTTGACTTGGGTTCCGGTACCGGGGCGGTCGGCTTACAATATTCCTTAAAAAACCAAGGTCAAATTCACTTGATTGAAATTCAAAGCGCATTACACGAGTTAGAAAAAAAGAGCATTGAGAAGAATAATCTCGGTTCTAGAGTAAAAGCTGTATTATCCGATATCAATGATTTAACAGACATTTACGGAATCAATAGTGTCGATGTGATTATCACTAATCCGCCTTATTTTGATACGCAGTCTTTTAAAAAACACTCAGAAGATGATGCATTTGCAATTGCTAGACATGAAATCAAAATTAATTTAAAAAGTCTGATTACAACCGCTAAAAAACTCCTTAAATCAAAAGGCAAGTTTTATATGATTCATCGAACAGACCGATTAGCAGAAATTATGAATGAGTTGATCGGCAATGGTTTTGGAATCGAGAAAATGCAGTTTGTTTACCACGATAAAAATTCAAAATCCGAATTATTTTTAATCAAAGCAATCAAACAGGGTTCCATTAAAGATATCAAG
Organism: Lactobacillaceae bacterium; assembly: GCA_031261865.1. Lineage (GTDB taxonomy): Bacteria > Bacillota > Bacilli > Lactobacillales > Lactobacillaceae > Oenococcus. The sequence continues at coordinate 3,440 of JAISIV010000140.1, forward strand.
GTTGAAAAACCTATTTTCATTAATGAAGGCACCAATTATTAATTTTGTTTAGTGATAAACTTATATCGTTCAAGCGAAATTTAAAGTCAATAGGACATATTTTTGTTCTGTTGACTTTTTTATTTGGAGTGTATTCATGAATAGGGTAATTCGAGATAATCTTAGATTTTTCATAATCGTCATTTTTACTTCATCGTTGTTTGCGGTGATGAGCATCTCAACGGCGGGCATTTATGGATATTTAGTTGATCATGCAAATAAAAAGTATGAGGAAATCTTTTTCTATTTGGTGTTGTCAGCAATGACGCTTTTGTTTTTAAGATGGGTATTCGACATCATCAATCAAGTTTTAATAGTCAGGTTTTCAAATCAAATATTATTCAAAGCACGTGAAAACATAATTAATTCGTCCGCCAATTCGAGCATCACTGATTCCCAAAAAATCCGAAAAAGTGAGTTTATATCTCGATTGTTAAATGATTTAGATACCATTCATGACCAATATGTTACTCAGATTTTTTATCTTTTTTATCAGGTCACGGTCCTTGTAATTTCATCAATCGTTGTACTCTACATTCAGCCAGTCTTATTCTTAGTTATCCTTGTTGGATCGTTATTGGTTTTTGCGATACCAACTCTAATGACCAAAAAACTGCAAATCAACGCTGATGATTATTCGAATAAATCTGAACGGTTGACGGCTTTTGTCACCGATTATTTCAATGGATTAACAACCATAAAATCCAATCAAGCAGAAAACTTATTTAAAGATAAATTTGAGGACATTAACCAAGATTTCACCAAGACTAGCGCAAGTGCCGGGAGTTGGTACGTTGCAAATTGGCAAACTTCTGGAGCATTAGGGATGATGATTCAATTTGTGGTTACTTTCGTTTCTATCTGGTTTATTATGCAAGGGAATTTTACGGTTGGCTTGATGTTAACAGTCAGTCAGGTGATGAATACGTTAGTTTTTCCATTAATTGATGTATTTAAACTAGTTCCTCAAATCCTAGCCAATCGACCAATCGTTAAAAAGGTCAACGACTTAATTCTTTCCCAACACCAAGCAAATGAAAATGTCCCGACCCTGAAATTTAATTCTTCAATTAAATTAAATGACGTTTCTTTAAAAATAGAAGGGAAGTCAATCCTATCGAACATTAATTTAGACTTTGAAAAACGAAAAAAATATCTCGTCCTCGGAAATAGTGGTTCCGGTAAATCCACCGTTATGAAATTGATTTCCGGATATTATGACAATTATGAAGGTGAAATCACAATCGATGGTCAGGCTACCTCTAGCTTTGAACAATTAATAGACAACATTGCGTACGTCGAACAAACCGCGCATATTTTTGAAACTACCGTCCAAGAAAATATTTTATTAAGTAGGGCGTTCGAAGAATCTAAAATGGAGAAGGTTCTTTCGATTAGCCAAGTTGATGCCTTCTTGAACGAGGATAAAGGTTTAAATACAGTTGTTGACGAGAGTCATGATTTTTCAGGTGGCGAACGACAACGAATCGCGATCGCTAGAGAACTTTACCAAGATAAACCAGTAATTATTTTCGATGAAAGCTTGTCTGGTATCAATCCAGAAACCTCTAATCAAATTGAGAATGATTTTTTGAACAATGACAACCTAACTTTTATCAATATTACTCATCACGTTGATCTACAACTATTACCTAAGTACGATTCTGTAGTCTGGATAAAAGATGGTCACGTCTTTGATTTTGACACTCCAGATTCAATAATTAAAAAAGCGGTTTTCAAAAAATTTGTTAAAGCAACAGACAATTAATAAAAGGGCGATTTCATTTAACGAAATCGCCCTTTAAGTAACTTTCAGGTTTTATATTATGACCGAATAATTCTTTGACTTTAATCGGTAAGTATTGATTATGTTTATTTTCTCTAATTTTTTCGATTCCAAAAATAGTTTGGGGCAAGGCAGAAGTGGTAATCACATCATAGAAAGCTTCATCTTGGATCACAGAATTCAGCCCTTGAATCGAAAACTTGAAATCCGGCCCAAATTCCTCTTGGATTTCACGAGTAATTGCTTCAACTTCAGTTTCATTATTTTCGATTCCACCACCAACGAAAACTGAGTATTCAAGATTATCTTTAATTCTTTTGATTAGGTAATAATGTTTAGTTTCCGGATTATAGATAATTGCTCTCACGCGTTTAATCATGAGGCAGATGTTTTCCAATTTCCACAATTTGGGCGTCGATTTCTCGTTCGCGTGAACGCATAGCGCTAGTCGCTGTATGAATAATGCTACTTGAACGATTGACTTTGTAATAGTAGGTTTCGCTTGTATAAATAAACTTTGGTTTTATTTCTGGACTAGCAATTAATTCAGCAATCCATAGATGATCTTCAGCAAGTTGCAGGAATTCGTCAAACCGAACTCCTGACTTTTTTAAGGCTGACATCCGATATCCCTTATTCCAAACCATTCCAGTGATGTCATTCCCACGACTAGAAACCCATTTGAACATCTGTTTTCGATCGATGTAATTCCATTTGGGTTCTCGATATTCAACTTCGTAAGGTAAACTTCCACCCCAATCAAATGCAACGCTAGACACATCAATATCAGGATTTTGTTCTAAAGCATGAACCAACAAGTAAACAAAAAGGGGACTAACAATATCGTCTCCATCAACGAAAATAAAATATTCTCCTTTGGCTTCGTCAATCAAACGATTTCGAACATTTCCAACACCAATATGCTTTCCAGTTTCGATTAGTCGAATCCGAGAATCTTTTTCTTGAGCTTCTTTTATTTGTCGCACGGTGGAATCATTGGAATCGTCATCAACAACCAAAATTTCCATGTTTTCGTAGGTTTGATTACTAATTGATTTGAGAGTTTTGTCGATATATCCTGCCAAGTTATAAGTTGGCACAGCAACAGTGACTAATGAATGTTTCATGAAATATATTTTAGTCTTTTTTAGGATTTGACTCTTGTGAAAAAGGAGTGAGCGTAATAATCGTGGAGCCGTTATTTAGGAGATAATATGACAAGAGATTGAAAAATGATTGAAATCACCCC
>JAISIV010000061.1 GCA_031261865.1 Lactobacillaceae bacterium
AGATTAACCTTGACTTTCCGGAAGTCACCCCATATACTTTAAGAGATGCTTTTGGTGTGCCCATGGCATTTTTTAAAGCCGTGAGTTCGGCACGCCTGGAAACGTGGCGTTGATGTAAGTGAGTTCGTCTCAATCGGACGATGACCAAACTTCAATCGTTTCAAAGTACTAAAAAATATTCGGAGAATTCAAAATGCCTACTATAAATCAATTAGTTCGCAAGCCTCGTAAGAGCAAGACTTCTAAGTCAAAAGTTCCTGCTATGAACTTTGGTTATAACTCAAAGTCAAAGCGTTTGACAAACAACTCTTCCCCTCAAAAGCGTGGTGTTGCTACTCGTGTCGGAACTATGACACCTAAGAAACCCAACTCAGCCCTTCGTAAGTACGCCCGTGTGCGCCTTTCAAACTTGTACGAAGTTACTGCTTATATCCCTGGTATCGGCCACAACCTTCAAGAACACTCTGTTGTCTTGATTCGTGGTGGACGTGTTAAGGATTTGCCCGGTGTTCGTTATCACGTTATCCGTGGTGCACTTGATACTGCCGGTGTTGATGGTCGTATGACTAGTCGTTCAAAATATGGTGCAAAGCGCCCTAAGAAATAAGGAGTTAGACAAACATGCCTCGTAAAGCGTATACAAAACGTCAGGAAGTTTTGCCTGACCCAATTTATAACAACATTATGGTTTCTCGTTTGATCAACAAGATCATGCTTGATGGTAAGCGCGGAACTGCTTCAAAGATTTTGTACGGTGCATTTGACCGTATCCAAGCTGAAACTGGTAACTCACCAGTTGAAGTATTCGAACAAGCTATGGAAAACATCATGCCAGTTCTTGAAGTTCGTGCTCGCCGTGTTGGTGGTGCAAACTTCCAAGTTCCCGTTGAAGTTCGTCCAGAACGTCGTTCTACTTTAGGACTTCGTTGGTTGGTTCAATATTCACGTTTACGTTCTGAACACACTATGGAAGAACGTCTTGCTAAGGAAATTATGGATGCTGCTAACAACACTGGCGCATCTGTAAAGAAGCGTGAAGACACTCATAAGATGGCTGAAGCTAACCGTGCGTTCGCTCACTATCGTTGGTAATTATTAAGGAGATTACATGGCTACTCGTGAATACCCACTAGAAAGAACCCGTAATATCGGAATCATGGCTCACATCGATGCTGGTAAAACAACAACGACTGAACGTATTCTTTATTACACGGGTAAGATCCATAAAATTGGAGAAACACATGATGGTGCTTCTCAAATGGATTTCATGGAACAAGAAAAGGAACGTGGAATCACTATCCAATCAGCCGCAACTACTGCGGTCTGGCGTGGATTCCATGACCAATTCGAAAAAACTCCATATCGTGTTAACATCATCGATACTCCAGGACACGTTGACTTCACTATCGAAGTTGAACGTTCTCTACGTGTCTTAGATGGTGCTGTTGCAGTCCTTGATGGTGCTGCCGGTGTTGAACCACAAACTGAAACTGTTTGGCGTCAAGCTACTACTTATTCTGTTCCACGTATTGTTTTCGTTAACAAGATGGACAAAATGGGTGCTGATTTCCAAATGTCCGTTGATTCCCTTAAAGATCGTTTGCTAGTTAACGCAAAAGCTATCCAATGGCCAATCGGTGCCGAAGATGACTTTGCTGGAATTATCGATCTTCTTACTCAAGAAGCTTGGTTCCCAGTCGATGATCTCGGTGAAAAGTGGGAAGCTCGCGAAATTCCTGATGATTATAAGGAATTGGCCGCTGAAAAGCGTGAAGAACTTATCGAAGCTGTTGCCGATGCTGATGAAGAATTGATGGAAAAGTATCTTGGCGGAGAAGAAATCTCTGTTGACGAACTTAAAGCTGCAATTCGTCGCGCAGTTTTGGCCCTTGAATTCTACCCAGTTCTTGCAGGTTCTGCCTACAAGGATAAGGGTGTTCAAATGATGCTCGATGCTGTTGTTGACTACTTGCCAGGTCCTCTAGATGTTAAGCCTTATGTTGCAACTGATTTGAAGACTGATGAAGAAGTTGACCTTATCGCCGACGATTCAAAGCCTTTCGCTGCTCTTGCATTCAAGGTTATGACTGATCCATTCGTTGGACGTCTTACTTTCATCCGTGTTTATACTGGAACTCTTACTTCTGGTTCTTATGTACAAAACACTACTAAGGACACTCGTGAACGTGTTGGTCGTTTGCTTCAAATGCACGCTACTAACCGTACTGAAATTGATGAAGTTTTCTCCGGTGATATCGCTGCGGCTATCGGTTTGAAAGATACTACTACTGGTGACTCATTAACTTCTGTTGATCGTCAATTGGCACTTGAATCTATGGAATTCCCTGATCCAGTTATCCAATTGGCCATCGAACCAAAGTCAAAGTCTGACCAACAAAAGTTGGGTGAAGCTTTGCAAAAACTTGCTGAAGAAGATCCTACTTTCCGTGCTGAAACCAACCCAGAAACTGGAGATACTCTTATCTCTGGAATGGGTGAGTTGCACTTGGATATCATGGTTGATCGTATGAAGCGTGAATTCGGTGTTGAAGCCAATGTTGGTGCACCTCAAGTTGCTTATCGTGAAGCCTTCACTAAGACTGTTCAAGCTCAAGGTAAGTTTGTCCGCCAGTCCGGTGGTAAAGGTCAATATGGTGATGTTTGGGTTGAATTTGGTCCTAATGAAGAAGGTGCCGGATTCGAATTCGAAGACGCTATCGTTGGTGGTGTTGTTCCTCGTGAATATATCCCAGCTGTTGAACAAGGTTTGAAAGAAGCTATGGCTGCTGGTCCTTTGGCCGGATTCCCATTGGTTGATTTGAAAGCCAAGTTGTACGATGGTTCTTACCACGATGTCGATTCTTCTGAAGCTGCCTTTAAGGTTGCTGCATCAATGGCTCTTAAGGCTGCTGCTCCTAATGCTGGTGCTGTTATCCTTGAACCAATCATGCAAGTTGATATCGTTACTCCTGAAGATAACCTTGGTGATGTTATGGGTCATGTCTCATCACGTCGTGGTGTTATCGAAGGTCAAGATACTAAGGGAAATACTATCAGCGTTTCTGCAAAGGTTCCTTTGTCTGAAATGTTTGGTTACGCTACTACTTTGCGTTCTGCAACTCAAGGTCGTGGTACTTTCCAAATGGTATTCGATCACTATGCTGCTGTTCCTAAGAATGTCCAAGAAGACATTATCAAGGCTCACGGCAAGTCATCTGAAGACTAATAATTTTGAAGGCTTAAGATTTATTCTTAAGCCTTTTTTATATACTTATTTGGTATGAAAAATTATCAAAAAATTGTGACCGCTCATCCGGTCGGCCGGGCGGTCGCTAACACTTTGGTCTTAGTGATTTCTGCCTTTAGTGTTTCAATTGCCCTTAATTGGTTCTTAGTTCCAAATCACATTTTCACAGGTGGATTCAATGGTATTTCGCAGTTGCTTTCGTATGCCTCAGAATTTATGTTTGGACAAAAAATCGACACTGGTATTTTCATCCTGATTTCGTCATTGATTATTGGTGTAATCGGTTGGAAAATGATTGGTTCAAGGTTTACGATTTTGTCGACAATCAATTCAGCCCTGGTTTCCTTTTTGGTAATCGTGATTCCAACGGTCGATGTCGCCCACGACAAAATCATTGCTCTTATTATTGCTGGAATCCTGATGGGGTTCGGAATCGGTATTGCTATGCGCTTTGGTTTTTCAACAGGTGGTATGGATATCGTTGCCATGATCTTGCAAAAGAAGACTGGAAAATCCGTGGGAACAGTTTCAAATGTCGTTAACGCAGGAATCATTTTAGTCGCTGGTTTAGGAATTGGTTGGCCAAGTGCTTTGAATACTTTGTTGAACATTTATATTACTGGTGTTACTGTCGATGCGGTCTTTACTAATCAACGTAAGATGACTGCGTTAATTGTTACTCGTAAGGCCGACGAAATGATGGTGGCTTTACAAAAAGACTTGATTCGAGGCATTACCGTAATGGACTCAATGGGTGGATATTCTAAACGTCCATCGAAAACACTAATGATGGTAATTAGTCGTGTAGAAATCATCGAAATGCAAGAAATTGTATTGTCCGTCGATCCCAAGGCTTTCATTAATATCTTGCCGACGACTGAAGTGGCTGGATTATTCTTGGATCCAGATAGGCAAGTGGCAATAAAAACAGGAAAAGAAAAATTGGAGGTTGAAGAAGATGCCTGAAATTCAAATTGATATGTTGGAAGGACGCACGCCTGAACAAATTAAGGCGGTTGTTAAGAATATTACCGATGTTATGGTTAAAGATGCCGGTGCTAAACCGGAAGCCGTTCACATCGTGATTCGTGAATTCAAAGCCGATCATTATGCACTCGGTGGAAAACTCAAAAGCGAGTTGTAATATTTTAGTAACATCACCAAAACGGTGATGTTTTTTTGTTTTTTAAGAGAAGAGAATTGTCTCAAAAACACTCAAAACGTGATGAAATAAGGGCAAAAATACCAAGTTGGACTTTTTAAAAATTTAATTATGAATTATCTGTAAAAGTAATATTTGTGTTACAAAAAGTGTGATACAAGGGCGTAAACTTATTTACTGTAAGTTTAATTAGGAGAACTTTTATGGTATCGAACAAACTCAAAAAACAAGCGCTCGCCGGTGTTGCTACGGTTTCTGCCGTAGGTGTTGGGGCATCTGTTGCTTCAGCGATGACACATATCAATGAGCCTATAACAAATAATGCAACAACCAACGTCAAAGTTGAACGTACTAGTGCTAAGAGCTCATTTTCTAGTTCAAACGCTAAGAAAAGTGTCGCCCAAGCCCTCAACGATATTGATTTGAATACAGTTGCGGTTCCAACTCCAGCACAACAAACTGCTGAAGACGTTTCGAAAGAAACTCAAACCGAAATGGTCGCTGCTACTGACGCGCCACAACAGGTTTCTGCTCCAGTTGCTGCTGAAGTGCAACCGGTTGTTGAAGTTGCTGCCGCTCCAGTCCAAGAGACTGTTGCTCAAACAAAGGAATACACTGTTGTTTCAGGTGATAGTCTTTGGTCAATCGCTACACAATACGGGATTACTGTTGATCAATTAGTAGCAGCAAATGGTGGACAAACTCTTATCACTGTTGGACAAGTTCTTCAAATTCCTAGTGCTGATGCTCAAGTAGCGGAAGCCGCAGAAGTTGCTCAACCTGTCCAAGAAGTCGAGAACACTGATTCAGTTCAAAGTGAGGCTCCAGTAGTTGATCAATCTCAACAAGACGTTAGTTCTGAAGCTCCAGTAGTTGATAGTTCTAGTGATGACGCAAATGTTTCAAACGAACAAGTCGTTGTTGAACAACCAGCACAAACTGAAGTCGTAACTCCTGAGGTAAGCGCCCCAGTTGACAGTCAAGCACCTGAGCAAACTGCGCCATCTCAGCCCGAGGTAACTACTCCACAAGACACTACTCCAAGTCAGCCAGCAGCTACTGCGCCAAGCACTCCAGCCGCAACAACGCCTAGTGCACCTGCTCAGACTACTCCAAGTACGGATACTAATGTTCAAAAGGTTATCGCACTCGCTCAAAAGCTCGCAACTCAAAACATCCCTTACGTTTGGGGTGGTTCAACTCTTCAAGGGTTCGATTGCTCTGGATTTACTCAATATGTTTTCCAACAAGCTACTGGTAAATATTTGCCACACAATACTGTGATGCAAGAAGGATACATTACTAAGAAGTCTGTATCTTCTGCAAAACCTGGGGACTTGTTGTTCTGGGGATCTGCTGGAGCAACTTATCACGTCGGTATTTATATTGGTAATAATCAATTTATCGCAGCTCCACAGCCAGGAATGAATGTAAGTGTTCAAACACTTGCATCTAGTTGGATGCCTTCATTTGCCGGAACTGTAAATTAAAATTTTTAAATTTTCCACCTATTGGTGGATTTTTTGTTTCAACGAAAGTATTGTCATTCAAAAAAAATTCGTGTATACTATTTTAGTTGAAACATTCCGACTTAGCTCAGTTGGTAGAGCACCTGACTGTTAATCAGGTTGTCGCCGGTTCGAGCCCGGCAGTCGGAGTTAAGCGGTTGAACTTCGTTCAATCGCTTTTCTTTTCTCAATTTCGAGAAATGTTTCGCCGACTTAGCTCAGTTGGTAGAGCATCGGTATCGTAAACCGAGGGTCGAGGGTTCGAATCCCCCAGTCGGCAAAATTAACTTTTCACAAGCCTGGTCACGTGTTGACCGGGCTTTTGTTTTACAATCTTTGAAAGAGAATTATGACAAAAGAGATAAAAATCGCACTGTTAATGGCATCCAGTTTATTCATGGATGTTTTAGATGGAACAATCGTTACATCGGCCTTGCCAAAAATGTCCCAAGCTTTCAACACTAGTGCTGCAACAATTAGTTTGCTCGTTAGCGTTTATATGATTTCGGTCGCTGTTTTCATTCCACTAAGCGGATGGCTTGCCCTCAGATTTGGTAAAAAGAATATTTGGCTTTTTGCGGTTGTTTTGTTCACACTCAGTTCTTTAGCAAGTGCTTTGTCGGTAAATTTCAGCATGCTCTTATCAATGCGCTTGCTGCAAGGAATCGCTGGGTCAATGATGACGCCAACTGCTCGGCTAATCGTTCTAGAAAAAACACCAAATGATCAGATGCTCAGGATGATTAGCTATCTTGTGTGGCCCGCGCTTGTCGCCCCTGCATTGGCCCCAGTAGTAGGAGGGTTTCTCGTAACTTACATGAGTTGGCACTGGATTTTTCTGATCAATGTACCGATTGGAATTGTCGCCAGTTTAATTGGTCTTCACTTAATTCCTCGAGATACCGAAGTTGAAAAACGTAAATTCGACGTAACTGGTTTTCTCGAATTAGGTTTTGGATCAGCTTTTGTTTTAGCTGGATTTGAATTAATCTCGCGTGGACAATCCGCGGCCAATTTAGGAATCACTTTATTGTTAATTGGCGTCCTGCTAATTTTAATTACATATGTCCACCTAAAAAAATCATCCAATCCACTTTTTTCAATTTCGGCCTTAACGATAAAGACATTCAGAATCAGTCAGACTGGTGGAACCCTTTTTAATATCACTGTTGCTGGATTACCTTACGTTTTGACCATTTTATTGCAAACCATTTTTGGATGGTCGGCCGCTAAAACCGGTTGGTATATCATGTTTATTTTTATCGGCAACATTGGAATCAAGCCTTTTACAAATCCAATTATTCGAAAATTAGGTTTCAAAGGCGCATTAATAAGTAGTCTTGGTTCGTTGATTTTGTCAGCGGTGGGACTTTCTTTTATCAACAAAGAGACACCCGCGATGATCATCATGTTCTTGGCTTTGATTTCCGGTGCGGGACGATCTTTAACTTTCACAGCTTATAACGGGCTTCAATTTACAGAGATTCCGCCAACTGATAGGAATTCCGCAAATACTTTAACTGCCGTAACCCAAAGCATGGGCCAGGGACTAGGGATTTCTTTGATGACAGTTTTGATTCAATTATTTGCACTATCGCTCGGTACTATCAAGGCCTATTCACTTGGTTTTATAATTCTTGCTCTCTTTTCTGTTGTCCCATTAATTGAAGTCCTCGCACTCCCTAAAAATGCTGGTCAAGAAGCTATTGAGTAAATTAGACTGTTAAAAATCAAAGTTTATTCATTCTTTTAGATTAGTCTAGTAGCAACTATGAGTAAATTTCTAAAAAAATTCGTCTCTCCAATTGTCTATGGTGGGCTTGATGGAATAATTACAACTTTCGCAGTGGTCGCCGGGTCTGTCGGTGGCGATGTGACAATTCTGACCATCATAATTTTAGGTTTTTCAAATCTTCTAGCAGATGGATTTTCAATGGCAGCTGGTGCATACTTGTCGGATACTTCGGATGAAGATGAAACTAGAAAAAAGGCTTTTGCAGATGGATTAGCCACTTTTGTTTCTTTTAATGTATTTGGTTTAATCCCCTTGGTGGCATATTTGTTGACACACGCTTATTTTCAAAATCCAACAATTGCTTTCCCGATTTCATTTGTTATTGTTGGAATTTCTTTAATTATTTTAGGGACCGTAAAAGCTCAATTGTCTGGGCAAAAAATGCATGTTGAGGTTATTAGAACATTGGCTGTTGGGTATGTGGCGGCGATTGTTGCGTTTGGTGTTGGATTCTTGCTGAATTACGTTCTTTAATTGAAAAAAGGCGTTTCAATGTGTCGTTTTACTTCATATTTTTCGTATAAAGAGATGTATGGAAAAGGAGGTAATATATATGTTAGATATATATGAAAGAGGCACAACAATGGAATCCGTAAAAATTAGAAAAGTTGGTTCATCAAATGTTTTAACTGTCCCCAGCTCGATCAATCCCAAAAGTACAGAATTTTATGTTTTCGAGGGTGAGGACGGAGGAATTGTCTATTTACCTAAACGTAAAAACCCATTTGAAGATCAAAAATGGGCAGATGAGCATGAAAATGCATTGGGTGATGATGATTTTATCCAATTCAACCCTTTGAAAGACGAGTGGACAGAATGATGGCCAAATATTTGCCGAAACGACAAGAGATAGTTTGGGTTGATTTTCATCCATCATCTGATAATGAATTATCAGGCAGACATCCTGCGGTAGTACTGAGTAATGAAAAATTTTCCAAGGTAACTGGTCTTACAGTAGTGTTACCAATCACTCATGCTCGAAACAACAGATTAAATGATTTATTTATTCCGTTAACTAAAATAAATAGAATTAATGGTTATATTAACCCGCTTCAGATAAGCACATTAAGCATCCGTGGAAGAAAAGTTGAACCTACGGGCGAGATGGTTTCTAATTATGATTATGCTCGTGCGACTTATCGATTGAACCAAATTATTCAGCTTTATTGAATGCGCATGCACGGAGTCGAACCGTGATCTCAAGAACCGGAATCTTACGTGATATCCATTACACTACACGCGCTTAAATTGGCGAATTAAAGCCAATAAAAATATTATAAACAACCTTTTTGCACAGTTTTCATGCCTGGAAGGAACCGCTTTCAGTGCTATAATTATTGGTGGACAATATCCAAATAACCCTAGGAGATTTTAATATGACTGTTAAAGTTGGAATTAACGGATTCGGACGTATTGGTCGCTTGGCCTTCCGTCGTATCCTTGAGTTAAACGAACAAGCAGGAAACATTGAAGTTGTTGCAATCAACGATTTGACTTCACCAGAAATGTTGGCTTACTTGCTCAAGTATGATTCTAATCACGGAAACCTCAAAGCTGATGTTTCTTCTGATGAAACTGGAATCATCGTTAACGGAAAGCACTACACTGTTTACGCAGAACGTAATGCAGCTGATCTTAAGTGGGTAGAAAATGATGGTGTTGAATTCGTTCTTGAAGCAACTGGATTCTATACTTCATTTGAAAAGTCTCAAGCACACCTTGATGCTGGTGCTAAGAAGGTTCTTATCTCTGCACCTGCTGGAAACATCCCTACAATCGTTTACGGTGTTAACCATGACACTTTGACTGCAAACGATAACATCGTTTCTGCTGGTAGTTGCACGACTCAATCACTCGCCCCAATGGCAAACGTTCTTGAAAAAGAATTTGGTATGAAGACTGGTTTGATGTTGACTGTTCACGCTTACACTGCTTCTCAAAGCTTGCAAGATGGACCAAAGTCATCAAACTTTGCAAAGCGTCAAGCAAACCGCGATGCTGCTAACAACTCATTGCCACACTCTTCAGGTGCTGCCAAGGCTATCGGTCTTGTTATCCCTGAACTTGATGGTAAGTTGACTGGTTCAGCTATCCGTGTTCCTGTTGCTGATGGTTCTGTTACTGAATTGACTGCAGTTCTTAAAAAGGACGTTACTGTTGATGAAGTTAACGCTGCAATGAAGAAGTACGAATCTGATTCATTCGGATACAACGGTGATGGATTGGTTTCTTCTGATATTATCGGAGACACCCACGGTACTGTGTTTGACCCAACTCAAACTGAAATTACTGAAGGTGACGGACAACAACTTGTTAAGGTTGCTGCTTGGTACGATAATGAATACGGTTTCACTTCAAACATGATCCGTACTCTTCTTCACTTTGCTGAATTAGAAAGCAAGTAATCAATTAAATTAAACTTAAACCTGATCAATTAAAACTGGTCAGGTTTTTTGTTGTCTAATAATTCAATATTCATTTTTTTCAATCCCACACAACTTAGGCTCGTATTCTTACAAGCTTCAAAAATTCTTTTTAATTGTTCGTGCTTTCTACTGATACGATTTAGGCAATCAACTATGGAGGCTATATATGGCAAATAATAATTATGATTATGATGTGCTTTACATCGGTAGCGGGCACGGAACTTTCGATGGTGCAATTCCGTTAGGTGCGACTGGTAAGAAAGTTGGCGTTATTGAACGTGATTTAGTAGGTGGCACTTGTCCCAATCGGGGCTGCAATGCCAAAATCGTCTTAGATTCTCCCGTGGCTTTACAACGGCACATGGAGGAAGTACATGGAATCGTAAACGGAGATACATTAATCGATTGGCGTGCGAACCAAATGCATAAGCATGATGTAATCGACGGTTTACCTGTCTTGATTCAAGGATTATTAGATTCAACTGGAGTCGACGTATTATTCGGAAGTGGTCAACTTAAAGATGAACATACAGTTCTCGTTTCAGGTGTGAAAAAAACTGCCGAAAATATCGTGATTGCAACTGGTTTGCGTCCGCATAGAATTGACGTTCCAGGAACTGAATTGGCACATGATTCAGAAGAATTTTTGAACCTCGAGGAAATGCCTAAAAGAATGACAATTATTGGTGCTGGATATATTGCTATGGAATTTGCAACCATGGCAAACCAAGCTGGATCTGAAGTTACAGTTATTTTGAGAGGTGGTAAAGCATTACGTTCATTCCATCAACCATTTGTACAGACGATTGTTGAAGACTTAGAAAGGCGCGGTGTAACTTTCGTCAAAGACACCCAAGTTACTGCGTTAGAAACTACTGATGACGGGATTAGGGTTCTCGGAAATAATAATTTTGAAGTTTTGTCTGATTGGGTATTAGATGCCACTGGCCGAATTCCTAATGTTGAAAATATCGGATTAGAAGAAGTCGGCATACGATTCGACGCAAATGGAATCCAAGTAAATGATAATTTGCAGACAAATGTGCCAAATATTTATGCATCCGGTGATGTTATTGATAAAAAAGAACCGAAATTAACACCAACAGCCGTCTTTGAATCGATGTATCTCATGCACAAATTCGCTGGTGTTGATAATTCCTCTATTGATTATCCCGCCATTCCATCGGTAGTATTTACAACTCCTCGAATTGCTAAAATCGGTGTTTCTGTGGAAACTGCCGAAGCGAATCCTGAATTGTATTCAATAAAGCGTAACCACATCCCGGATGGTTGGTTTAGACAAGTAGAAAAAGAAAAGTTAGGAGATAATGCGCTGATTTTCGATAAACAACAACATCTTGTTGGTGCAACCGAAATGAGTAATCATGCTGAAGACGTAATCAACACTTTAGTTCCAGCGATTCAATTAAAATTAAACCCCGAACAAATTGAAAAAATGGTCTACTTATTCCCAACGATTGCTCATTCAGCTTGGGGCCAGCTCTAAAAAGGTCTTGGTTTTGTCACAATCAGTCGGTAATCCAATTGAAAAGCGGGGGCTAAGAGCGTGAAGAGCGAACAAGACACGCAGTAAATCCTTTTTGTCTGTATACTATTATTTATGGAAAGTTTAGTTTTGACACTCCTTTTTGTTATCGGAGTTATCTTAGTGATTGCAATTATGATGCAACCAAGTAAACAACAAGATGCTCTTAGCTCATTGAGTGGTGGTGGCGGAGAATTGTTCGCTCAACAAAAGTCGCGTGGATTTGAAGTAATCATTCGTCGATTCACCGCAGTTACTGGAATTATTTGGATGCTGTTAGCATTATTGCTAATGTATCTTACAAATCACTAAGGTTAAGCGCATTAAGCGCTTTTTTATTATTTATAAATGGCAGAAATAGCAGACAAATTTACTGGAAGATTCCAGGCAAACGAAAAAGGATTCGGTTTCGTAAAAACTGAAGGCGAAGACCCAGATCTCTTTATCGGAAGAGATAACACAATGCTCGCAATGAATGGGGATACCGTCACGGCCGAAATTATTAAATTGGGTCGAGACGGTAGAGAGCCAGAAGGAAAAGTTGATTCAATTGAAACCCGCGCGGCGCAAGATGTTGTCGGTGTTTTTCACGTTGGTTCTCAACTAAGACAGACCCCTGATGGCAGAAAAATCGCTGGTACTTTAGAACCAATGGATAAAAAGTTGGCTTCTTACAACTTTTATGTTTTAGATGGTCCAGTCACTATTCACGATCGTGATGCAATTGTGGCTACAGCAACGGATTTTCCAACTTCCAATGATCCAAAACAAGTAGTCGTTTTGCCAGTCAGTTTGATTGGCCGTTTTGATGCGCCAGGTGTTGATATTTTAGAAATTGTCAATGACCTGAAAATTCCTACAGATTTCACTAAGGAAGCTAGAGACGAAGCTGCTCAAATTCCCGACACTGTTGATGCTCAAAAAGCTCTGGCTGAAGGGCGTCAGGATATTAGGGACCAAACTTTAATTACAATTGATGGCGCTGACACTAAGGATATCGATGATGCTGTCGTTGCCTGGAAGCTTCCAAATGGTAATTATCATTTAGGTGTTCATATTGCTGATGTTAGTAACTATGTGCAACCAAGGACCGCCTTAGACGAGAATGCCTACGACAGGGGAACATCCGTGTATCTTACTGATCGGGTAATTCCGATGACGCCACCTTCGATCTCAAATGGGATTGCCTCTTTGAATCCTGATGTGGATCGTCTTGCTGTGAGTGCTGAAATGGAAATTGACGGCAACGGGTCGATTGTTAACCACGAACTGCACACCTCTTTAATCCGCTCACATGCTCGAATGACTTATGTTTCTGTTAATGAAATTTTGGATGGTGTTGTCGAAGAACGTGAAAAGTACGCTGAATTGGTACCGATGATTGAAACGATGGCTGAAATCCATAAAATTTTGGCCGACAAGCGTAAACGTCGTGGAGCAATCGAGTTCGACACTCCAGAGGCTCAAATTATTGTTGATCAAAACGGAAAGCCAACCGACATTTTAGTTAGAGAACGTGGAATTGCTGAACGAATGATTGAATCCATGATGCTTGCTGCTAACGAAACGGTTGCTGAGCATTTTGACAGAATGCACGTCCCATTTTTGTATCGTGTTCATGAAACTCCTGAGGGCGAAAAAGTTACTAAGTTCTTTGAATTTATGACTGCTATTGGACACCCAATCTCGGCTGATCCAAAGAAATTAAAACCAAGAGATTTCCAAAAAGCTCTTGACGCCATCGCCGGCAGTCCTGAAGAAGCAATGGTAACAACAATGATGTTGCGTGCCACTAAACAAGCTAAATATTCACCAGATCCCATTGGCCACTTTGGTATTGGTGCTGATTACTATACTCACTTCACATCACCAATTCGTCGATATCCTGATTTGGTAGTTCATCGTTTAATCAAACTCTATGCCCAAAAAGGTCACGGAGCAGAGGTAACTGATGCCGTAGCTTCAGCTTTACCGAAAATAGCCGAAGATACTTCCACTAAAGAACGTCGTGCTGTCGATGCCGAACGAGCTACAAATGATATGAAGATGGCTGAATATATGGAAACGCATATCGGCGAAGTTTATCAAGGCGTTGTTAATTCGGCTTTGAAGTTTGGGTTATTTGTCAGCCTCGAAAACACGGTTGAAGGATTGGTGCACATCTCTACGATGGAAGATGACATATATCAATACGACGAGTCTCGTGCAGCTTTAATCGGGCGAAATAAACACCACATTTTTACCATCGGACAAAAAGTTCAAGTTCAAGTTACTCGCGCTTCGAAAGAAGAACGAAAAATTGATTTCAAATTATTAAATCCTGATGATGCACCTTTAACTAAAATCCGCTTGGAAGATGATAAACGTCCCCGTCGTGACTTTAAAAAGGACAACAAGAAACAAGGGAATCACGCCAAAAACGGAGGTTTCAAATCGACTGGAAAATATGCTGTTAAAGGAAGAAGATAATGGCTAAAAAGAAAGTATTAGACGACAACCTTTTAGCTAACAATCGTAAAGCTGGCTTTAATTATGCAATCGGTGAAACTTTCGAAGCCGGTATAAAACTTACAGGTACTGAAATTAAGTCGGTTCGTATGGGGCAAATAAATATTTCTGAAGGTTACGTTGTTATTCGAAATGGCGAGGCTTGGCTTGATAATGTCAACATTTCAGAATATAAACAAGGTAATCAATTCAATGTTGATCCCAATAGAAGAAGAAAGCTACTTTTGCATAAAAGAGAAATTGGAACTTTACAAGAAGCTGATGAACAAAAAGGGAAAGCAATTGTACCGCTGAAAGTTTATTTAAAACATGGCTTTGCGAAAGTCTTAATCGGTATTGGAACGGGTAAAAAACTTTACGATAAAAGAGAAACTATTAAACAACGTGATCAAGAACGAGAAATTAATCGTGTCCTTAAAAATTATTAAAAAAGCTTTGGAATTTAATTTCCAAAGCTTTTTTCTTATTCAGCGCTTTCAATTGAATCACGAATCATTTTCATCTCGATATCATTATTTAAAAATTCTTTTGAATTAACAGGGAAATGCATTTGTAATTCTGAGAATCTTTGAACCGTGGCAGTGGCAACTTTTACATCGTATTCCAGTAGGTGTCCACCAAAAGTTCTATCATCGCTCAAGAAATGAAGATGCATTCCAGCCGCTGATGCTCCATTGTAAAGCTCGGGAGAATAGTAGCCAATAATCGTGCCAGTCACTTCATCTTTTGTAAAAAGGTTTTGAGAACTGGCTACCTCGGCGAATTTTTTAAATGGCGTTTCTTGCTTATCAGCGGCGCGTGCGACAACGTTATTGAAAGTTCCATCAATTCTCACACCGACAAAAGTATTTTTTAATTCATTACCTGCAATTAAAAAGTCAGCAGTTTGCGCTGCGTTTAAATTCTCTAAATCAAATGTTGGCAGATTTGAAGAACTGTAATGCATATTTGCATAAGGAACCGTTTCTGCGTCTCCATCTAATATTTCAACTTCACCCTTACCGTTAATCCCATAAGGTAATCCGTCGACGACAATCATTTCAACTCCAAGTGCATTAGTTGTTCCAATACCAGTGTCTCCGTGATTTAATAATTCCGATAATTTCATCGTACCGGTATATTGTCCATCCATGATGATGGCTAAATTTCCGTGCTGATAGAGATTATCGTATTTATCGGCCATTAGTCGGCACCACCTTCAATAAGATCAGCGTACATTTCTTTGTTGTGTGAATAATCGACTGGAATGTCGACAACGACAGGGCCATTGTTCCAGTTAAAAGCTTCATCTAATACTTCATTGATTTTTGAAGGATCATCTACGCGAAGTCCTTTTGCACCCATTGATTCAGCATACTTCACAAAATCAATTGGTCCAAAGTCGACAGCTGCAGATTGTCCATATTTCATTTCTTCTTGGAATTTAACCATGTCGTAGTGGCTGGCGTCGTTCCAGATGATATGAACGAGATTTGAATGCAAGCGGACTGCAGTTTCTAATTCCATCGAACTAAACATGAAACCTCCATCACCAGATACGGAAACGATTTTTTCAGTTGGACGAACTAATCCAGCGGCAATTCCCCAAGGCAAAGCAACACCTAAAGTTTGCATTCCATTGGAAATCAAGAAATGACGAGGCTTGTAACTTCTAAAGAAACGGCTCATCCAAATATAGTGAGAACCAATGTCGAGCGTCACAGTCGTATTGTCGTCCACGTGATCTTGAATGGCTTGGATAACGTTTAATGGATGTGATAAACCTTCTGCTGGCTCAAATACCGGAGCACCAGGTTTTTTACTCATGTCAGCACGGAACTTTTGCAAATTATCTTGAGATTCCTTAGATAATTCAAAGTCTTCTAGAACAATACGAAGCTTGTTTAAGGTACGAGAGATGTCACCGACTAATTGGAATTCAGGATTATAGTTGTTGTCAATTTGAGCCGGAATTGAATCAATCGAGACAATATGAAGGTCTTTATTTTTATTCCAAACGCGTGGTTCATATTCAACGGCATCGTATCCCAAAGTAATAACTAAATCAGAATTAGCAATTAAACGATCACCAGTCTGGTTTGCAAATAAACCAACGCGACCGAAGAATGATTGCTCAACTAAGTCTCTAGAGATTACACCAGAACCTTGGAAAGTTTCAACAACAGGCAATTTGGTACTTCTCAAAAAGTCGTGCAAAATCTCAGTTGTTTCTTGATCGGATCCTCTTTGTCCAACTAAAATAACCGGACTCTTCGCATTCTTTATCTCTTCAGCTAAACGTTGAACAGATTCAGTGGTTGCTGATCCATCAACGATAGGACCGACTTCCGGAAGAGCTTCACTCTTAACTACGGCATCATCAACGTCTTGAGGTAAGGAAATAAACGAAGCACCCATTGGTGCAGTGGTTGCTTGTACCCAAGCGTTTGCGATAATTTCTGAAATGTTTTCCGGATCTTGAATTTCAGTAGCATACTTTGTAATCCCAGAGAATAAGGCAACTGATGGAGTCGATTGGTGGGTACGACGATACAAATCTTTTCTTGGGACTTGTCCGGCGATGGCTAATACTGGATCTCCTTCAGTTTGTGCAGTGAGTAATCCCGTGGCTAAATTAGAAGCTCCTGGTCCAGAAGTAACAATTACAACTCCCGGCTTACCAGTAAGGCGACCGACAGCTTGAGCCATGAAAGCAGCATTTTGCTCGTGACGAGCTACGACCAACTTTGGAGCTTTAGGGTTGTGTTGAAGTTCTTCGAATAAGCGATCAATTTTTGCTCCTGGAATTCCAAAAACAAAATCAACACCGTGATTATTGAGACTATCTAAAATAAGATTAGCCCCGTAATTTTCTTGAGTCATATAGTTAGAGCGCGAGCAGACGTGTTTTGCAGCCGTGATGTAAGCGGCGGTAAGAGCGAAATGCCCGAAGGGGATTTTGTTCGTCCGTCCTTACA
>JAISIV010000045.1 GCA_031261865.1 Lactobacillaceae bacterium
CCAACCAAACCAATGTAACCGAATCCAGCTGATTGCGCAGTTCCTTGAACATTGAACAAAGCAACGAACACACCGGCAATTGCGGATGACAACAAGAATGGAAGCATAGTGATTGGCTTCTTGAATACTGAAGGCATCATACCTTTCATTGCACCAAGAGCGATTGCTACAGTGACACCTGGGCGGTTAACGCGCCAAGAGTTAATGATCAAAACGATTGTAGTTGCGGCAACACCCATTGCAGCTGCCCCTGAACCAAGTCCGGTCAAGCTAATTGCAAGAGCGATACCAACAGTTGAAATAGGTGTGATGATGATAATTGAGAATGCCATAGCAATCAAAATTGACATTGGCAATGGTTGCAAACGAGTAAGTTCAGCAACTAAATCTCCGATCCAAGTAGTAACTTGTCCAACATAAGGAGCAATTTCCTTACCGAATAATCCAACACCACCACCAATTAAGATAGGGGAAAGGATGATTGCAACAGCGCCGAAACCATTGAGGTAACGGTTTACCAAACCAATTACGGCAACGGCAACTGCAGAAACGATAATCGCATTGATAACATCGCCAGCACCTTTACCTACATAAACGGTTCCCGCAGCAACACTCTTAACGCCATCAATTGGATTTACGAATCCAGCTGCGGCAGTAGCCCACTTGATTGAACCAGAAGCTGCTCCAGTTGCAATTGCAACGGCTGCAACATCCAAGCTCTTCATCTTGAATTGCAATGCAACAGCAACACCAATCAAAATTGGGATGAAAATTTGGAACAAAGTAAGAATTGCTGAGTAATCCTTACCCCATGCGGTGTTGATCAAACCTGTATATTTCAACACGTTTGCCATAACGGCACTTGGCAAAACACCAATCAAAATTCCTTGAGCAGAACCCGAGAGAACTTTGAAGAAGAAGTCTTTGAATGAAGTCTTTTCAGTAGGTTTGAAAATTTCAGACGCGTCTTCTTCAGCTTTGCGGCCGTATTCTTCATTACGCTTGATTTGGCTTTCTTTTGAAAACCATTTCTTGCCTTTTTCTTTAATTAAAGCCATGAAAACTTTTACCTTTCTTTTTATAAAACAAATACACATTTTATATTAAATTCACTTGCATTTCAAATTGTGAATTAAAAATGAACTTTTGTTAAAAATATTATTTGTATAAATAAAAGTTTATCAAAGAATGTTTAATGCTTTACAATAGTATTCGTTGGGAAAAAAGTTCCCTGATAAAAAGGAGAGATTAATATGACAAAAATTGTTGCTTACGCAATTCGCGATGACGAACAACCAGCTTTAAAAGACTGGCGTGAAGCTCATCCAGAAGTCGAAGTTGTCGACACTAAAGATTTACTTACCCCTGAAACCGCAGCTCTTGCTAAAGGAGCTGATGCGGTAGTTGTTTACCAACAACTTGATTACACGCGTGAAACTCTTGAAGCTTTGCATGATGGCGGAGTTTCAGTTATGTCTCTACGTAACGTTGGAACTGACAATATCGATTTTGATGCTGCTAAAGAATTTGGTTTCCAGATTTCAAACGTTCCAGTTTACTCACCAAACGCAATTGCTGAACACTCAATGATTCAACTAAGTCGTTTGCTACGTCGCACTAAAGAATTAGATGCAAAGATTGCTAAGGGAGATCTTCGTTGGGCTCCAACAATCGGACGTGAAATGCGTATGCAAACTGTTGGTGTTATCGGTACTGGTAATATCGGCCGTGTTGCTATCAAGATTCTTCAAGGTTTCGGTGCGAAAGTTGTTGCTTACGATATGTACAAAAACGAAGAAATCGAAAAGCAAGGCTTGTATGTTGATTCTCTAGATGAATTGTACGCACAAGCTGATGCCGTTTCTCTCTATGTTCCTGGTGTTCCTGCTAACCACCACATGATTGATGATGCAGCTATTGCCAAGATGAAAGACGGTGTTGTATTGGTTAACGTTTCTCGCGGAAACTTAATGGATATTGACGCTGTTGTTCGTGGTTTGAACTCTGGCAAGATTTCCGCATTTGGTATGGACGTTTATGAAAAAGAAGTTGGATTGTTCAATGCTGATTGGTCTGAATCTGGCATTCCTGATAAGACAATCGCCGATCTTATCGAACGCGAAAACGTACTTGTAACTCCACACACTGCTTTCTATACAACTAAAGCCGTTCAAGAAATGGTTCACCAATCACTTGATGCTGCAGTTGCATTTACTAATGGCGAAGTTCCAAGTATCGCTGTAAAGTTCCCCGACTAATAGTTTTGGACAATAAAAATCCCACCTGCTACCAACAGGTGGGATTTTCCTACTTTAAGGACTATCTATCTTTGTCCCAAAAGATTCGATTCAACACAATTGCAATTATCGTAGATAGAATCATGTTGATAATTGCTAGAATCTCGTTTGTAAATGTTTCGTTCACTGGAGTCACCTCCAATCTATTGCCTAATTGTGAAACTGCAATCGTCCAAGCATAACAGATGTTATACTAAACTTGTAAATGTTTCGAACGTGAGTCACGCTTCAATAAAAATCCCACCTGCTACCCAACAGGTGGGATTTTTTGTGCCCTCTAATCGCGAACACCCTAGTTTTCATACACACATCTGACGTATAATTTTCACAATTACTCATGACCCCTGACTTACAGCAACAATTCCTAGACGATTTAAAATACCTAATTTCTATTCCAAGTTTTATTGACGCTTCAACCGCTGATATTCAGAATCCATTCGGTAAAAACATAAGCTACGGTCTAGATTTTTTCAGAGAATTAGCTACGCGAGATGGTTTCGTCTATGGAAATATTGAAAACAGAGTAGCGTGGATTGAATACGGAAATTCTAAAGCAACCCCTGAAAATACGGTTGCAATTCTAGGCCACGTTGATGTTGTTCCTGCGGGCGATGGTTGGACAAAAAATCCATTTAAAGCTGAAGTCATCGACGACAAAATTTACGGACGCGGTTCCATGGATATGAAAGGCGATTTAATGGCTAATTACTATGCGCTTCGCCTAATCAAAGAGCAAAACATTCCACTAAATCCTGAGGCTAAAATCAGATTAATCATCGGCGGCAATGAAGAAGGCGCTTGGGATGATCTGCCGCATTATTTCAAACAAGAAGGCACTCCAACAATTGGTTATTCGCCTGATGGGAAATTCCCAGTTGGAATTGGCGAAAAAGGTTATGTTACTTTCCGTTTTAATACCCCAAAAATCGAACAATTTGGTCTTACGCAACTAATTAGTTTTGAAGGTGGTGTGGCCGACAATATGGTTCCTGATTCCGCTACGGCAATTATTGAAACACCTTATACGCAAGTTTTAGCTAAAGATTTTCAAAGTTTTCTGGCTCGCCGCTCAAATGTATCAGGTGACTTCGAAATTCAAACTAACTTAATCAAACTTACTTTAAACGGAATCACTGCCCATGGTGCATATCCACAATTAGGTGTAAATGCTGTGACAACTCTAGCCCACTTTCTAACTCGAGTAGATTTTGATCCATACGTTAAGGCGTTCTTACAAGTCATCGGCAATTTCCTACATAACGACCCTTATGCTAAAAAACTTGGCCTCGACTACACTGATCAAGAAATGGGCCCAGTCACTGAAAATCTCGGCCAATTAAAATTCAATCATGAAGAGTGGAAAGCAACGGTTAATTTTAGAATCCCGAAGGGCGTCGATATATCAACAATTGAAACCAAATTTAACCAATTATTCAGGCGTATTGGTGTTGAAATAAATGGAATTACACAATCCGGGAACCCGCATTTCATACCTATTGATGACCCTGTAGTAACCGCTTTGTCTGACGTTTATCGTCAACACACAAAATCTTCTGAAACAACTTTTGTAGCCAGTGGCGGTTCATATGCCAGCTTATTAAAACGAGGAGTAGCTTTTGGAGGACAATTCCCAGATACTCCTGTAATGTCACACAAGGCTGACGAATATGCGATTATTTCAGATTTTTATAAAGCAATCGATATTTTTAAAGATTCAATTATTGCATTAAGCAAATTAATATAAGAGGGAACATGAAACGTAAATATGGAAAAGTAGGGGATGCCGTAAGAAACGCCGGCGCCACTAGAGAAATTGCAAAACTTTTTATTGGTGTTGAATTGGAGACACATCGCATTAATAAAGCAACGGGTTTGATGAGCGAATTACCATTCCCACAAAAATTAATGCAGGAGCATCCACATAATTTTATTAAGAATGATTTCGCGGAATCTCAAGCTGAAATTGTCACCCAAACTCTAAACGATTCTGAATTAGTTTTGGAATATTTAAGCGCTTATAAAAACACACTTACCAATGCCATTGATGAAGATGAAGTCATATGGCCATATTCTATGCCACCTAAGATTAGTGATGACATGCATGAGTTCCATATTTCCACTCTTAACCAAAGCAACATCG
>JAISIV010000004.1 GCA_031261865.1 Lactobacillaceae bacterium
GATTATAAAATTTACGTAACTCCGTCCAAAGACTTTGCTGAAAATACCCTTTTAGAAATTTCTAAACAAATCGGTCCTAAATCATCAGAAGATGTTTTGATTTCAATAGGTGGTGATGGTACTTTGAATTCAACTATCAATGGCCTATTTAAATTGAAAAGAAAAAATCCGATTCCTTTCGCTCATATATCGGTAGGTTCTGGGAATGATTTTCAGAGAGCTTTTAGTAAAAGCGACTGGCAAGAAATTTTAAAAAATCTTGTTGACAATAAAATTGAACTTCAGTCATATTTTCTAGGACGTGTGTTTAATAAAAAAGAAAAATTTGAACACTATTTCATCAATTCTTTTGGTACTGGTTTTGACGCCGATGTTGTTGCCAATTCTCAAAAACCTGGTTTCAAAAAAAGATGGCGATTTTTGAGTTATTACGTATCACTAATTATGACCTTGAAAAACATTAAGGGATTCTCAGTTATTTATAACGAACATACAATCAACAACGCTTTTTTGGTGGTAGTTGCTAATAATCAGTACTTTGGTGGTGGGATTCGGATCGCTCCATTTGCTGGTTTGCAAAAAGATAAATTGGATGTCGTGATTGCGACCAATTATTCATTAACCAGTTTTATAAAAATGTTCGCCCAAATCCCCTCTAAAAAACATTTAGATTCCAAGACGATTTTCTTCGATAATTCTGAATCAAAATTAAAGTTAGGATTCAAAAGTAAAAGAACAATTCAAATCGATGGCGAAATAATTAAAGATATTCCTGAAAATTTGGAAGTTGAAACTGTGACTTATCCAATGTTTATATATAAAAATGAACTCTGAATTTTCCTTTCAGAGTTCATTTTTATAAGCGATCAAGTGCTTGGGAACTATCAACAATTAATTAGCAACGTCTTTAATTCACGGCAGATGTGCGGATTAACTCACTATTTTAATTAAGTTCTTGGTACTTTAAAAAGTGTAGTATCGAAATTGTCGTTTTATTTCATATTTTCCGTATTAAGAAGTATGACAACAAAAATTATCGTAAGTTTATTACCGGCAATGGCTGTTTTAATTTCATTAATTGGTCTTTTTGGGAATTATTGGCAAAACTTCTTTGCGAATCGTCTTAAAATTGTCGAAAAGACAGATGAAATAATCAACCGCTTCAAGGAAAATGTAATTCGTCCTTTCAACGTATTAATCAACCAAATAAACTTGGAAAGAATTGAAGAATTCAATATTTTAAATGACAAGAAAAACGAACTTGACGATCAAGATTATTCGTTGGTTACTAAATCAATCGTCCAGTTGCACAGAGATGAGATACTTTTGGTTATTAAGGAACTTAACCAATTAAGTTTGTTATTGAGAACAAGATACGTGAGTACCTCCAGTTTTCTGGAGTTTACAGTGGATGATATTAAGTCATTCATTCTGTTTTTAAGCGAGAATTCTAAACAGGATTTATCAAAACTTTCAGACTTTTTGTGTGAATCCAAAAACATCCTGCACGTTTTTTCTCGAAACATAGGTGAGTGGATTAATGATATACGTTATTATTAATATGTTAATTCCTGATCGTTGTCACTGAGTTCTTAGAACTCGTCTCAACGGTCTTTTTTCTTTTATTTAGATATCTTAGATAACTGTCGTATTTGTAAGGATGAGATAGATAAGGAATCCATTTGATGTTAATTTCAGTTAACGGTTCAGAATTATCAAATTCTTTAGAGTACTGAGAATTCTGATTTATTCTAACCATCGCATATGTGTTTTGTAAGGTATCGAAGAATAGTTCACCGTCCATTGTTTCTATAACCATCCCGTGTACACCACCTTCAAGTAACACCCTTTTAGATTCCTTGTTGTAAGTCATATATCTATTGTTTTTATATACGATAGAGTTTCCATTATCGACAGTTCTTTTGCTTCTTCTAGCTAGTAATAATTTTTGTTCTTGTTTAGTTGGAGCAGAGGAATAGACGTTATTTCTAACATCCATCTTCAAAGAAAATTTGTCATTCAACTCATTTACATAGGTTTTTAAGAATTTATTGGCGTCAGCCAAATTGTCAATTCCTCTTAGTTTTAATTCTGGCATCAGTCTAATTTGAATAGTCTTAATTAAACGTTCAATTCTGCCTTTTACTTGCGGAATAGAAGAAGTCTTTAGTTCTACACCTAATTTATTTAAAGTAAAACCAAATTGAGTTAACGGATCATTTTCTGTGAAAGTATGACTATCTTTGATATCGTGACTACTTCTGTAATTAAAGATAGTCCGGTTATCAGTAAGAATAGTACTTGGAACCCCATACTTATTAAGTAATTGAGCTAACACTACTTGATAGCCGAGTAAAGTTTCTTCTCTTTGAAAATTAGCACCTACTATTAATCCAGTTGCATCATCTATGGCTATATGTAAAGTAATCTTTTCATCGTCTGTTAAATACCAATCTTCTTTAGAAGCATCCATTTGAATCAATTCTCCTGAATACTTCACACGCTCTCGTCTAGGATAAGCATTGATTTCATCTAATAGTTCTAAAGATCTAAATGTAGATGCTTCATCAAGAGAAAAGACTTTACCTTTATCTAATTTTTGATTCAGGTTTTGTCTAATTGTTCTTAGGGTTACTTTATGAGTCTGATCAGTAAACACATTACGTCTGATAAATATCTGTCTTAATGACTCAGTGGATATATCAATATCAAAATCCGTTTTCAAATGTTCATTAAACTGGGTTACTGACATATTTTCATATCCTGGTAACTTTTGCTTACTGATAATAAAATCGACTAACTTTGAATCTATTTTTCTGGCGTGCTTATTTCCTTTATTCTTATGAGAAAAACCAGCTTTTCCAAACTGTTTGTATTTTTTGACCAAACGTCTGACGTTGCCTTCAGTCATTTCCAACTTAATAGCAGTGGCTTTAATATTGGATTTGTTTTCAACTAGTAATTTAATTGCTTTATATTTGTCTTGTTCCATTGAGGTCAGTTCTACTTTCCTCATTAACCCACTTCCTTTCTAAAAATAGATCGATCAGATTACTATGTGTAATCTGTGTTGATCCTATATCTAGATAAGTGCATTTTGTTTTTGGAATCAAGTGTGCATTTTGTTTTGGGGTTCAGAGGATTTATCAAAACTTTCAGACTTTTTGAAAATAATTAAATATAATGGAGGCAATGAAAATGACTGAAGCACAAGTTGTTAAGAAAAATACCGAACTCGCCCGGAAGAGAATTGCTGAACTAGCAAAAAGGGCGGAAAAGGCCAGCAAAGATGCTGAAATCCTTTACTCTGACCATATTCTCCCTTTACCTGATTGGGCTACAAAAGAAGGTCGTGAGAAGCAGAATGAGGTCGAATGAAAAATATTAAACCGAGACACCATTTTCCAGAAGTTAAGACGAGTTCCGGAATAATAATTGTCCCGAACTAAAGGCTAGAAAACAAAAAAACGATTGAAGTTATCGAGATTATTTTAAAAAAAACAAGCCCCCTCTAAGAATCGGAATGAATCTCGGAAGGTGTGAACGATTTTTGTAGTCCTCATTTTCTTTAAGAATTAATGAGTCTGCAATATATTTTTTGACAACGTTAACTAAAAATAAAAGCACTTAGTAAATCGTTCTAAAAAACGAACTAACTAAGTGCTTTTATTTTATAAGCGATCAAGCGCTTGAGACATGTCGGCAATCAAATCATCAATATCTTCGATTCCAACCGACACACGGACCAACTCATCTTTGATTCCGTTTTCCAAACGGATTTCTCTAGGAATAGATGCATGTGTCATCACAGCAGGAACTTCGATTAAAGATTCAACTCCACCAAGTGACTCAGCGAGAGCAAATAGCTCCATCCCCTCAACGAATTTTGCCACGTCTAATCCTTCTACCAATTCAAGTGACAACATTCCACCGTAACCACGCATCTGGCGTTCGGCGATTTCATAATCCTGTGTTCCGGGTAATCCAGGATAGTAAATCTTGGCGATTTTTTCGTGGCGGTTTAAGAAGTCAGCTAATTGAGCGGCATTCTTGTTGTGTTTTTCAACTCGTAAAGCCAATGTTTTTAACGAACGATTCAAAAGGTAACTATCCTGTGGCGACAATACGGCCCCGATAGACATTTGAACTAACTTGATGCTTTCAGCTAATTGGGCGTCTTTTACTACGATAATTCCGCTTAGCAAATCAGCGTGTCCGCCTAAATATTTAGTTCCAGAATGTAGAACAATATCGGCACCTAAATCTAATGGATTTTGGTTGTAAGGAGAAGCAAAAGTGTTGTCGACAACCACGAGTGAATGATGATTGTGTCCAATTTCAGAGGCCTTTTTGATATCAGTGATATGAAGCAACGGGTTAGAAGGAGTTTCAAGATAAACCATTTTTGTATTTTCTTGAATTGCCGCTTCTAGAGCCTGGGCATCATTGGTGTCGATCATAGAATAAGTAATTCCAAGTTGACTCAGAATTTTATCGACTAATCTAAAAGTACCGCCGTACACGTCGTTAGCCATGACGATGTGATCACCGGATTTCAACAAACTCATTGCTGTATGGATGGCGGCCATTCCAGAACTAAATGCAAAACCATCCGTTCCGTTTTCTAGGGTGGCCATCGTGCGTTCGAGCGCCCAACGAGTTGGATTTTCACCTCTTGTGTATTCGTATTTTGCACCACCACCAAGCTCTTTTTGGTGGTAAGTACTTGTTTGATATATTGGAGTGACTACGGCACCCGTTAAAGGGTCTTCTTGGTCGCCTGCGTGAATTGCTTTAGTTTCGAATTTCATAACCAAAGTATTTTACTCCGATATTAAACTAAACTCAAATTGATAAATGGAACTTTTTTGTTACTCGGGGTCGAAAATGTTCGTTTTTTGGTGGACAAACGACATTAAAACGTTCACTTACTAAAAGTTAGTTCGGGAATTTTCACGTTTTTCACAAAAGTGGCACATTTTGTTTGTCCAAACCACCCCTAAAATATTCCTATGGTTGAAAAACGAATTAATTGGTCGCAGTTCTTTATGACGCAAGCTGCCATCTTATCCACAAGATCTACCTGTACACGCTTACACGTGGGCGCAATTGTTGTCAAAGATAACAGAGTGATTGCTGAAGGTTATAACGGCTCGGTAGCAGGAACACCTCATTGCACAGAAGTCGGTGATTATATTGTTGATGGACATTGCGTAAGAGCAATCCATGCTGAACAAAACGCTTTAGTTCAAGCGGCAAATATGGGTATCTCAGTTGATGGTGCTGAAATTTATGTCACCGATATTCCATGTGTCCACTGCACTAAATTGTTATTGCAAGCGGGCATCAAAAAAATCAATTACATGCGTGATTACAACAACGATCCATTTGCTCGTGAGCTTATCGAACAAAAGGGGGTTGGTTTCACCAAGATTCCATTATTAAGAGAGACAATCGGCGCTGTTAATTTAGAACAGTTTA
Source organism: Lactobacillaceae bacterium (assembly GCA_031261865.1). Classification (GTDB taxonomy): domain Bacteria; phylum Bacillota; class Bacilli; order Lactobacillales; family Lactobacillaceae; genus Oenococcus. The sequence continues at coordinate 5,482 of JAISIV010000004.1, forward strand.
TTGAGGATTAAGTATGTCTAAAAATGAAGAACAATATTTGAATATGGCCCAAAGAATTTTGGATGAAGGAGCTGTAAAAGGTGATCGCACTGGCACCGGAACGCTTTCAATGTTTGGGGCGCAAATGCGTTTTGATTTAAGTGAAGGTTTTCCATTATTAACAACTAAAAAAGTGGCCTTCGGTTTAATTAAATCCGAATTACTTTGGTTTTTAAGAGGCGACAATAACATCCGTTTTCTTTTAGAACATAACAATCATATTTGGGATGAGTGGCCATTTAAAAAATGGATTGAATCTGACGAATACGATGGTCCTGATATGACTAATTTCGGTTTACGCTCTCAACAAGACCCGGAGTTCGCAGCCCTCTATAAAGAAGAAAAAGACAAGTTCGTTCAACGCATTTTAGAAGATGACGAGTTTTCTGAAAAATACGGAACCATTGGAGATGTTTACGGAAAGCTTTGGCGTGGATGGGAAGATAAAAATGATGAAGGAGTCGTTGATCAAATTAACCGATTGATTAACGATATTGAAATGACACCGGATTCTCGTCGTTTATTGTTAACAGCTTGGAATCCTGAAACCACACCTTTCGCGGCTCTTCCAAGTTGCCACGTGCTGAGCCAATTTTATGTAGCTAACGGAAAGTTGAGCTTACAGCTCTATCAAAGAAGTGGTGATTTCTTTTTAGGAGTACCATTCAACATTGCTAGTTACAGCTTGTTGTTACAAATGGTTGCCGCGCAAACCGGTTTAGAAGTAGGGGATTTTGTCCACACAATTGGGGATGCCCACATTTATTCAAATCATATCGACCAAATAAATGAGCAACTAAGCCGTCCGATGCATGATTTACCGAAATTATGGTTGAATCCAGAAGTTAAATCAATTTTTGATTACACGATGGATGATATTAAAGTGCTTGATTATGTCAGCGAATCAGCAATTAAAGCACCAGTTGCGGTGTAAAATTTCTAGTAATGCAAGAAGACCAAGAATTAATTATTCCAAGAGACAATTATCAGCCGCTATTGACATTAATCTCAGTCATAGCGGCTGTTTTGTTGTACATTTTTGTACCAGTAGATAACAATTTTCCCGCCCGGTTATTACTACCTGGGCTGTCGATTATCTTGGGAATTAGCTATGCGCTGCCGCCAAAGAATACAGTCATCATAACGCCAACCCACTTAACAATTTATTGTAAAGTTTTCTTCAAACACGAATTCAAAGTTTCTGAAATTAAGGCCTGGTCTTCGGATGTTGTCTATTCACGCAGTTCTAGAACTTATTACAATTTCGCCATCGGACTAGAAGATCATGATGGAAATACCAAGACTAATTATTGGGTTGAATTCAATCACCTAGATATCGACGATACCGATTTTGAAAGGTTAATAAAATATTTCGAAAACCATCTTGGTAAAGAAACCAAAGATAGAACTTGGGAAAACGACTCGAACCTTTGGAATAAAGTGAAAGTGGTCGGTTTTATCGTTTTCATTATTGTGCTTTTACTTTATGTTGCGTCATCGATTTTTGGTTGGCATCTCTTTGATACTGTCAGGAATTTTATCGAAGAATTGCTTTGGTCTATCGGCATTTATCCGAATTTTTAACAGCTTAAAGGATATAAAATAAACACAATGGAAAAAGTACACAACGATTTTAAAATCGAAAGTAAATATCAGCCAACCGGAGATCAGCCTAAAGCTATCGAACAATTGGTTAATGGCATCAACAATGGAACTAAGGAACAAATCCTTCTTGGAGCTACTGGAACTGGTAAGACTTTTACTATTTCAAACGTTATTCAAGAAGTTCAAAAGCCAACTTTAATTTTGTCGCACAATAAAACATTGGCTGGCCAACTCTATGGGGAGTTCAAGGAGTTCTTTCCAAATAACGCCGTCGAGTATTTCGTCTCATATTATGACTATTACCAACCCGAAGCCTACGTACCTTCTTCTGATACTTTTATTGAAAAAGATTCTAGTGTTAATGATGAAATTGATAAGCTTCGACACTCGGCCACTGACTCGCTATTGACTCGCGATGACGTTATCGTGGTCGCTTCTGTTTCATCGATTTTTGGTATCGGTTCACCAGATAACTATGAGAATTCAGTTGTCTCTTTACGTGTTGGTCGTGATTATGGTCGCGACAATTTAATGCGCGATTTAATTGGTATTCAATATTCCAGAAACGATATCGACTTTGGTCGTGGAACTTTTAGAGTGCGCGGGGATGTTATTGAAGTTTTCCCAGCTTCCGAAGATGAAAAAGCCGTCCGTATTGAATTCTTTGGCGACGAAATTGATCGCATTCGTGAGATTAATTCTCTAACTGGAGAAGTATTGTCTGACGAAAAATACTACATGATTTTCCCAGCTAGACACTTTATGCCTTCCGATGGAGCTTTCGAAAACGCACTGGAGGGTATTCGAAATGAAATGGAAGAGCAGGTTATTAAGTTTGAAAAAGAAAACAAACTAATCGAAGCTCAACGCATTCGCCAACGTACTGAATTTGATCTAGCCATGCTTGAAGAAATGGATTACGTGAACGGAATCGAAAATTATTCTCGTTGGATGGATGGTCGCAAGCCTGGTGAGCCACCATTTACCTTGTTGGATTTCTTTCCAAAAGATGCTTTGTTCGTTATTGATGAAAGTCATGTAACCATGCCTCAAGTTAGAGGAATGTACGGCGGGGACCGCGCTCGAAAAGAGACTTTGGTTAATTATGGTTTCCGCTTGCCTTCAGCTTTCGATAATCGTCCTTTGAAATTACCGGAATTCGAAGAACGCGTGCCACAAATCGTTTATATGTCGGCCACGCCTGGTGAATATGAGTCTGAACGAGTGGATGAAAAAAATATCGCACAACAAATTATTCGTCCTACCGGTTTACTTGATCCAGAAATTGAGGTCCGTCCTATTCTTGGACAAATCGATGACATTCTTTCTGAAATCAATAAAAGAGTAGAAAAAGATGAACGTGTCTTTATCACTACTTTGACTAAGAAGATGGCTGAAGATTTAACTGATTATCTAAAAGAAGCCGGCGTCAAGGTTAAGTATCTGCATTCCGATGTTAAGACGTTGGAACGCACTGAGATTTTACGAGACTTGCGTTTAGGTAAGTTCGATGTTTTAGTCGGAATCAATTTGCTTCGTGAAGGAATCGACGTCCCTGAAGTTTCTCTTGTTGCTATTTTAGATGCCGATAAAGATGGTTTCCTTCGTAATGAGCGTTCACTTATCCAAACGATTGGTCGAGCCGCTCGTAACGCAAATGGACACGTTATTATGTATGCCGACAAAGTGACTCCAAACATGCAAGCGGCCATTGATGAAACGGCCCGCCGTCGTGCAATTCAAATAGAATACAACGAGAAAAACGGAATTACTCCTACCACGATTAAAAAAGAGATTCGTGGTCTTATTAGTAACGCCAACGGTGAAGTGGTTGAAGAAACTAGTGGAAGCGGAATTGACCTTACTAAAGTTGCTTTTGCTGACTTGCCAAGAACTGAGCAAGATGAAATGCTTAAGAATCTAGAAGATCAGATGAAGGCCGCAGCCAAGCGCATGGACTTCGAAGAAGCTGCCAGCTTACGGGATACTCTGATGGAGTTACGTACTAGTGTTGCCAAATAAAGTTAAGTCTCAGTAATGGGGCTTTTTTTATTGTCTGAAAAAAAAGACGCACAGACTTAGTTCATTTTTTAATTTTTGTTAAACTTAAATCATTCACAAGATTAAGAATATTTGGAGATAAGATTTTGAAATTTATAAAAGAGAATTTTGAACTAGTTTTAGGTTTAGTGTCGTCGATAATTATCGTTATTATTGCGGTTTACTGGTTTGAAAATCAAAACGTCAGCTTTGCTGAACCAGTCATCACCATTCTTGAAGCTTTGGTTTCGGCAATGGTTCTAGTGGTTGCTTTCAATGCTATTCGCGACAAATATCGTAAGCAACCATTTTCGTATTACTTCAATTTGTACCTGCGCGACATTTGGAAAGCTTATGGTGATTTATTACGTTTGCAAGGATCAAGAACTATGGATGTTGATTTAGAAGACGGCAAAGCTAATCACTTGCAAATTGCCAAAGACCCAAATCGTTTATTGGCAGACAATAACGATGATGGTGAAAAGGCTACCTATGTTGACTTCATTACTTTTCCGGATGACTTAAGTCAAAAAAGTCATATCAAGATTCACATTATTTACGAAAAATTCAAAGCCCGAGCAGACAGAGAAGAAGCTAAGGTTGAGATGGTTTCTCGATTAATTGCGGCCCAGTTGGCTTACAGAATTAATGAAAATTTCGAATTATTTACTGCTGAGGCTACACAGTTTAACCAGCATGCCGCTATCGTTGACGTTCGCGTGAATGATGATTTAGATACTGAGGACGAAGCGAAGCAATTAATTAGCTTGATTAATTACGCCATCATTTTCAATTTAGCCCTAGATTAACCTTGACTTTCCGGAAGTCACCCCATATACTTTAAGAGATGCTTTTGGTGTGCCCATGGCATTTTTTAAAGCCGTGAGTTCGGCACGCCTGGAAACGTGGCGTTGATGTAAG
>JAISIV010000090.1 GCA_031261865.1 Lactobacillaceae bacterium
CGCCAAAGAGACAAAGACATTACGACTGGGCCTTGGACAGTCAACGTCTTGAGGCGTAGTCGGTATTAAGGCTTATAGCCGCAGTGAATACCACCCGTTTTACGGGTGGTATTTATTTGAAGTTGAATCAAATTCATCATTACGACACGGATTGTTTACATCAACATTTGTTGACTAAAAAAGAAGTCAAAACAAGTAATAATGAATTTCATAGGAGTAAAAAAATGAGTAAATTCAGTAATAAGCTAAAAGAAATTAGGGAAGCAAAAAAATTAAAACAAGAAGACGTTGCTAACTCACTATTTATATCTAGACAAAGTTTGTCTAACTATGAAAACGGAAGGCGTTTACCGGATATTGTTACCTTGATTGAATTGAGCAATCTTTACGAAGTAAGCTTAGATTCCTTAGTTAAAAACGACGAGGAATTAATGGTTTCCTTAAAAAACGAAAAGCGCAAAAAGCAAAGCCAAAGATCACTTAATATGATTGGCTTTTCTTTGCTTGCTATGACTTTAATTTTTTCAGTTGCAGTCATTTTATTCGCACATAATTTCAGAACGCCATCCGGATTCATTTGGATTAAGATTGTCTTGTCGATTTTTCTATTAATAATTGCGATTTTTGCGGTTCCAATGAATTTTAGAGAGATCGAGTTGCAACCAGAAAATAGTAAAAAGTTATGGCTGAACAGACATTTTGGTTATGGCTGGAGTATTAATTTAGCAACCCAAAAGGGCCTAATTATCTTTATTTCAACGATGATTATTCTCAATACATTTTTCTGGATGTTACCGTTACATTAGACGGTCTAAATAATATTGAGCTTCTTTGACCATATGATAAATATTTCCATCACCGGCGAATTCGTTACCTAAAAAATCAGTATCCTCAATAGAATGCCAGCTTAACGGATTTTTCTCCTCGATTAAAGTGACCTTTTTATTAAGCCGACCGAAGTAAACATCCATATGAATATCCTCAAGTGGATATTCAAAGGCCATTAATTTGACCAGTTTAATATTTTCTTTTGTAATCCCGGTTTCTTCAAATAATTCTCGATAGGCTCCATCAATTGATGATTCGCCAGGTTCTTTTTTACCGCCAACCAAGTTAAACAAACCTTTAAAAGGTTCTTTAACTCGTTTGACAAATAAAATATTTTTTAAGTTTTCGTTGAAAACTAACTCTAAATTCATTTCCATATCTGCATTATATTCAATCTTTCTTCGACTTATCGGACTACAATTGTGGAGAAAAGAGGTTATAGATGATTAAAGATGAATTTTTTACATTATCAAATGGAGTTCAAATACCAAAAATTGGGTTTGGAACTTGGTTGATTGAACAAGAGAAAGTTAAAAAACCGGTATTGGAAGCGCTAGAGGTTGGATACAGACATATTGATTCCGCCGAAGGGTACGGAAATGAAGTCGGTGTTGGTCAGGCCGTTAGAGAATCTGGATTAGCTCGTAAAGAAGTATTTGTCACCACTAAACTACGTGCGGAATTCAAAACCTATCAAGAATCAGTGGATGCCATCAATAAGAGTCTTAATGATTTAGATATTGATTATATTGACTTGATGATTATTCATGCTCCAAAGCCGTGGGGAGAAATGGGAAATCCAAATGCTCAACGTTATCAAGAAGGGAATTTAGAAGCTTGGAAAGCGTTGGAAGAAGCCTATAAACAAGGAAAAATAAGAGCAATCGGTGTTTCGAATTTTGATCAAAATGATATTCAAAACATCATCGATAATTCTGAAATTGCTCCGATGGTTAATCAAATTAAAATTCACATCGGAAATGTCCCGAACGATCTGATTGAATACGATAAGGCTCACAACATTCTTACGGAAGCTTATTCGCCAATCGCCCACGGTGATTTGCTAGCTAACAGCCAAATTGCCTTGATTGCTGGAAATTATGATGTAACTTTAAGTCAACTAGCAATCAGGTATTTATTGCAACTGGGAACTTTGCCTTTGCCAAAAACATTAAGTAAAGAGCATATGGCAGACAATCTAAATGTTGACTTTACGATTTCAGCAGATGATATGGACAAATTGAACAATATCGTCGGATAAAAAAGGCCCTGATCAATTCAGGACCTTTTTAATTTTTAATTGTTGTTTGCATCTGATCCGTTGGTAGTTCCGTTTAAGAAACTTTCGCGACGAGCTTTTTCTTCATCGGTTTCTGGTTCGATAAAAATGTCATCGATTGGAGTCATCCAGGGATCTTCTCGCTTCAAAATCTTACCCATAACTCACATTATATAATGGTTTTATGGCTAATCAAACGGTTGAAAACAAATTAAAGCTACTCCCGGATCAACCAGGTTCTTATCAGATGAAAGACGCCAACGGCAAGATTATCTACGTTGGTAAAGCAAAAAACCTAAAAAATCGTGTCCGCAGCTATTTCAAGTCCTCGCACACTGGAAAAACTGCTGAATTAGTAGAAAATATTGCAGACTTCGAATTCATTGTTACCAATTCAGATAAAGAAGCTTTCCTGCTTGAAAATGAATTAATTAAGCAATACAAACCTTATTACAACATACGTCTAAAGTATGGTAATTCGTATCCGTATATTGAAATCACTCACGAAAAAGATCCTCGAATTATTTTGGCAAACACCATCAAAAAAGATGGTGGTAATTATTTTGGACCATATCCAAACGTTTACGCCGCCCAAGAAACACTCCATTTCTTAAAACGGATTTATCCTTTACGTGCTTGTAATGGATATCAAGGCAGGCCATGTCTTTACTATTCGATGGGACAATGTTTAGGCGCTTGCTGGCGCGACGTTCCAGCTAGCGAATATCAAGAAAATATCGACAAAATCAGTAATTTCTTGAACGGTGATATCAAAGATGTTAAAAAAGAAATCACTAATAAAATGACTGCTGCCGCCGATAACATGGATTACGAGGTTGCTGCTGATTTGCGTGACCGTCTAAAATTCATCGAACAAACCGTTGAAAACCAAACCGTTCTAATTAACGATAATCATTCTTACGATGTCTTTAATTACTATATGGATAAGGGTTGGATGACGGTCCAAATATTCTTCGTGCGTCAGAATCGTCTTTTGCGTCAACAAAAAGAAACCTTTTCAATTGTCTCTACGGCTGAAGAAGAATTAGAAACATTAATCACTCAGTTTTATCAGAATGCCAAAATCAAAAAACCTTATGAAATTTTGGTTCCCAAAGGTGTCGATGTGGAAAGTCTTTCTGGAACTTTGGAAACTAGAGTTCGTGCGCCATATCGTGGCGAAAAGAAATCCGTTGTTGATTTGGCTGCTAAAAACGCACAAATTACTTTGGAAGACAAATTCCGTTTGATGCAATTAACTGAACAAAAAACCACCGGTGCCATGCAAGAAATTTCTGAAGTCCTCGGTGTTCCTCGTATTCAAAGAATTGAAGCCTTTGACCATTCAAACACACAAGGAACTAACTATGTTTCAGCAATGGTTGTTTTTGAAGATGGCGTTCCAAATAAATCTTTGTATCGTAAATACAAATTAAAAACTCTTAATCATCAAGATGAGGCGGCTGCTACCCAAGAAGTTATTCGTCGCCGCTATTCTCGTCTGCTAAAAGAAAAGGCCCAACTGCCTGATTTAGTTTTGATGGACGGTGGAGAAATCCAATTGAACGCGGCAAAAGAGGTTATTGAAGACGAATTAGGTTTGAATATTCCAGTGGCTGCAATGGTTAAGAATGACAAACACCAAACTTCTGATTTGATTTCTGGTGAAACCGGAGAAAGACTTTTCTTAGATAAAAACAGTCAAGGCTTCTTTTTACTTCAAAGAATTCAAGATGAAGTTCATAGATTTGTAATTACATTCCATAGACAATTGAGAACGAAAACTAATCTTAGTTCTCGACTTGATGAAATAAATGGTGTCGGACCAAAAACCCGAAATAAATTAATGAAAGAATTCGGCTCACTAGAAAAAATTGCTAATGCAAGTTTGGAAGAAATCGAAGCTCAAGGTGTCAGCAAAAAAACTGCATCCTTGATTAAGATTTCTCTACAGGCGATTTTAAAAGATGCGTCAAATTAATTAGATATACTTAACCGATATGGCATTTGTAGATAGCGCAACAATTGAAATTACCTCAGGTAAAGGTGGAGACGGAATCATCGCCTTTCGTCGTGAGCCATTCACTCCTATGGGCGGACCTTATGGCGGAGACGGGGGACGAGGCGGAGACGTTATTTTTGTCGCCGACGAAGGACTTCGTACTTTAATGGACTTCCGTTATAATCGACACTTTAAAGCTAAAAATGGTCAAAACGGTGGAACCAAAGGCATGACCGGTGCTTCGGCCGAAAATCGTTATGTAAAAGTCCCTACTGGAACTACTGTGATTGATGACGAAACCGGCATGATTATGGCGGACATGACTAAGCATGGTGAAGAATTCACTGTAGCTCGTGGCGGACGTGGCGGACGTGGAAACATGAAATTTGCAACTCCAGCCAATCCAGCTCCGGAAGTTTCTGAAAATGGTGAACCAGGACAAGTTCTGAAAATCAGACTAGAACTTAAAGTTTTGGCCGATGTTGGTTTAGTCGGTTATCCATCAGCCGGTAAGTCAACTTTCTTGAGTGTGGTGACCGCTGCAAAACCAAAAATTGCCGCTTATCATTTCACCACGATTGATCCTAATTTGGGTATGGTCCGCTTAGAAGATGATCGTTCGTTTGCGATTGCCGATTTACCAGGACTAATTGAAGGGGCTTCTGAGGGCGTTGGTTTAGGACTTCGTTTTCTTAAACACGTTTCTCGAACTAAAGTTATTTTGCATTTTGTGGATATGAGTCAGGATTCTGGAATAGACGTACCACCTTTCCAAGCTTTCTTGAATATCAGAAACGAAATGGAATCTTACGATCCAACAATTCTTGATAAGCCAACGATAGTCGTCGCTACGAAAATGGACCTGCCTGAATCTTCAGATAACTTAGTTGAGTTTAAAAAAGAACTTCAAGAAAATGGTTTCACTGATTTTGAAGTGGCTGAGATTTCTTCAGCAACCAATAAAGGTGTTAGAGAATTGTTGCTAAAAACCGCCGATATGATTGACAATGCACCTGATGCTGAAGAAGTAGTCGTTGAAGGTGGCGAAGTTCTCTATAAATTTGAAGACGACAACGATCGAACTAAGTTCACTATTGAAGCTGATCCTGAATCTCCAGACGGTTGGTTAATTGTTGGTGGCCCAATCGAAAAACTATGGAAGATGACTAATAAAAATTCCCAAGAAGCCGTACTGCGTTTTGGACGCCAGCTACGTTCATTTGGAATTGAAGAAGCACTCCGCGAAGCTGGAGCACAAGACGGGGACGAAGTCCGTATTAACAATTCTGACTTTATCTTTGAATTTGACGATTAATTTATGGAAATACAATTTTTAGGAACCAGTGCTGGACAGCCAACCAAATTCAGAAATACTTCAGCAATCGCTTTGAAGATGCTTAACGAGTTTAATGAGGTGTGGTTGTTTGACGTTGGGGAAGCGACACAACATCAAATATTAAAATCAGACATTCGTTCCCGAAAGGTAACGAAAGTTTTTTTGTCTCACCTACATGGAGATCATGTCTTTGGATTGCCCGGTTTTCTAGCCTCTAGAAATTTTCAAGGAAGTGAGAATGACGAGGGTGGCGTACCGACGGATTTAAAAATTTACGCTCCGCGCGCCGTAAAAGATTTTGTCAATGCGGCATTAAGAATGGGTTACGCCAAACTTGATTACAAGTTACACTTCGTTGAACTTCATCCAGGCGTTATTTTTGAAAACGACAAAATGAAAGTAACGGCTTTTGAAATGAATCATAATTTACCAACATTCGGTTTTCGAATTGAAGAAAAAAACGGTGAGGGTGAATTACAAATTGACGAATTACTTAAATTAGGCGTTAAACCTGGTCCGATTTTAGGTCAAATCAAATCTGGAGCAGTTGTCACATTGGACGATGGAACTCGAATCAACGGTAAAGATTTTGTCCTAAAAAGAGATGGTCGAATCATTACTTATATCCCTGATACTAAATTCACTCCCAATATTTTAGAGGCCGCAAAAAACGCTGACTTACTAATTCATGAGGCTACCTATGACGCCAGTGAAGCGAAGATTGCTAAAAAGCATAATCATTCAACTAACATCCAAGCGGCTCAAAATGCTAAGGATGCGGACGCCAAAGAGTTGGTTTTAACACACTTATCTGCTCGTTATATGGGCAAAAGTGCCTCAGAAATGTTAAGAGAACAAGCGGCAGAAATTTTCCCTAACGTGAGTGTTGCTCGTGATTTTACAGAAATTTCAATTCCCCAAAAAAAGGCACATAAATAATGAAATATGATTGGCAATTTAATCTAGGTCAAGGACAGTCGTTGCTAGAAAAGGTTAGTGATACTCGCAATCTGTCATCAATGAATTTTTCAGAACATGATCCTAGTAACCTAAATGATATTCAAAAAGCTAAAGATCGAATTCAAAAGGCAATTGATGCAGACGAAAAAATTTTAATTTATGGAGACTATGATGCTGATGGAGTTACCTCCTCAGCTATTTTATTTTCACTGCTTTCAAAGTACACCAAAAATTTACAAGTCTATATTCCTGATCGTTTCACCGATGGTTACGGATTGAACGAAAACACATATCTAGATATCGCTAAAAAAGAAGCGACTTTGATCTTAACGGTTGATAATGGAATTTCAAGTGTTTCTGAAATAGAGTATTTGGATTCCCAAGCAATCGATACTATCGTATTCGATCATCACCAAGTAGGGCCAGAAATCCCTGAAGCATTTGCGATTGTCCATCCAGAATTATCGCTTGACTACCCTTTTAACAATTTATCGGGAGCTGGAGTGGCCTACAAATTTGCCCAATTTTTTGATGGTAGTGATTATTCCGAATTAGCTGCCGTAGGACTAGTGGCTGATGTAATGCCGATGGTTGATGAAAATAGGACCATTGTTCTTAAAGGCTTAGAGAAAATTAACAGGACAGAGAACCTTGGAATTAGTTCTCTGCTTGAGGCAGCCGGTGTAACGTTTCCGATTGATTCAACGAAAATTGGCTTTCAATTAGCACCTCGTTTGAATTCTTTCGGACGCATTGATGATGCAAAAAAGGCTTTTCGACTTTTAACTACAACTGACCAAGTTGAAGCTCAAGGTTTAGCAAAGTTGGCAAATTCTTTGAACACTAAACGGCAAAACTTGGTTTCATCTTCGATTGATTCCGCAAAAAATCAAGTCAAAGATTCAGGTATTATTGTGGTTTTTGGTGACAATTGGAACGAAGGAATCATAGGACTTATTGCGGGTCGCCTTGTTCAAGAATATAATCGTCCAGCCATCGCCTTTACTAAAGCTGATGGCGTTCTTAAGGGTTCGGCAAGATCAACAGATGATGTAAATATCTTTGAAATTTTAGATAGCAACCGCGAACTTTTTGAAACGCTTGGTGGTCACAGACAGGCCGCCGGTATGTCTATTCTTGAAGGAAATTTCAAGGAATTAGTTAGGCGTTTGTCATCAATTGAATCGCAAATAGAAAAACCCGTGTTAAAAATCGATGCTGAACTATCAGTAAAAAATGAGACAGTTCGGGAAATAGAGCAGTTGTCTGAACTTCAGCCATTTGGAAATTCAAATCCTGAACCTAATTTCATTATTGAAAATGCAAGGGTTGCGGATATCAGGCTAATGGGCAAACAAAATAATGTGGCCAAGATAACTTTGGAAAATCATTCAATCGAGCTGTTGATGTTTCAAGTCGACAATCTTGATTTTCAAATTGGTGATTCAATGAGTTTTGTCGGTCATTTAGGAATCAACGAGTGGCGAAATAATAAAACACCTCAAATGATTGTTGAAGATTATGGACTAAATAACCTGCCAACAAAAAAAGATTTTGCCCGCACTTTCACGCGGCTCAAAGCTTCTTCGATTGAATACCAAGAAGGAGACTTTATCGTCAATGTGTTTAAAGAACTGGGTTTTGTTAGAATAGATAACGGTTTTGTTTATCTGAATTCTGAGATAACCAACATTAACTTGATAAATTCTCGTATTTATCAAGAGAGGATTAAAAATGACAGTAGACCTTCATGATTACATAGCAACCGTACAAGATTATCCAGAACCTGGAATTTTGTTTAGAGATGTCAATCCATTGATTGGCGATGGTGTTGCATACAAACAAGCAATTGATCAGATTGCTGATTTTGCTCGTCCATTAAAGCCTGATATTATCGCCGGGCCTGAAGCCCGTGGCTTTATTGTTGGAAGCCCTTTGGCTTACGCACTTGGAACTGGTTTTGTCCCAGCAAGAAAATACGGTAAGTTACCACGTGAAGCCGTGAGTGCCACTTATGAATTGGAATACGGAACTAATACATTAGAAATGCATGTTGATGCCATTAAGCCCGGTCAACGTGTTTTAATTGTTGATGATTTATTAGCAACCGGTGGAACGATTGCCGCCACTATGGATTTAGTTCGCCAACTAGGCGGAATTGTTGTCGGAACCGCTTTTATCATCGAACTTGAAGACCTTGTTGGTCGCGAAAAAATAATGGCTAATGAAGAAGTGCCTTTCCTAGCACTCTTGGAGTATTAATGATAGTCAGAAAACAACCAACCATTAAGCTTGTTTTTAATGGTTTTTTTATTGCTTTAATGAATTTCTTGTTAATGACAACCGGTCAAGTCATTGGACAAATATTGGCTGTTATTCCATTTTCATTCTTGGTTCCAAAACAAGATGGTATGAGTTTTTATTTATATTCGGCATATTCGTCAAATTACATCGCTAAGTTACCCGAATATACATTGGTTAGTACTGTTCTAGGAGAAGGTCTCGCACTTTTATTTGTTTGGTTAGTTGCTCACTTTGTGTTTGGCATTCGACTCCGACACATTTTTAGAAACACCAAAGAAGCTTTAAAAATTACTTGGCCAATTATTATTTTCATCATTCCTAATCTTTTAAGTTATGGGTCGAATATCGCTGAAGATGGTTTTTCTTTTAAGTACCTCGTTTACGGAATCATTATTGGAACTTCAGTCGCTATCTTTGAGGAATATTCAAACCGTGCTGTTCTGGTTAATTATTTTCAAAGACGCAAAGCTGACAATCTAAATTATTTTTACATCGCTTTGATGTCTGGTGTATTTTTTGGAGTTATGCACTTAATTAATTTATTGCAGGCATCAGCTTCAAATACCGTATTGCAAGTAATTTACGCTAGCGGCATCGGAATTTTATTTGGGGCTATATATTTAAGGACGAAAAATTTATTTGTTCCAATTCTCGCTCATGCAATTATTGACGCGAGTGCCTACGCTTCAGCACCAAAACAAGCTTTGAGCACTGGAAATTCGAATCCAGAATTATTTACTTGGATTTTTTATGTAGGGGTAACAATTTTTTATTTGGTTTATGTTTGGATGACAATCCGAAGTACTAAAAAACAGGAACAAATTACAAAGTTGTGGAACGAGGACTTCCAATCTACCAATGTAGAATAGAAGTATGATATTTGTCACCTCTGATACTCATTTTTTTGATGCTAATTTAATGACACACCCGCATTTTGCGCCTGATCGAATTGATTTTATTCGTGTTGAAGATATGAATGAAACCATAATTGAAGCCTGGAATGAAGTCGTCGAAGAAAAAGACACCGTTTATCACTTAGGGGATATCGGTGTTTTTTACGAACACGGTAGTAATCAAGAGATGCTTGATATTTTAAATCGACTTCACGGGAATTTAGTTCTGATTAAGGGTAACCACGATAGCCGCGATTTCTTTAAGTTTCTAGACCAAAACAACTATGAAGTAAGAAAAGGTATAAATAAGTTCGCCTTTGAAGATGTTGGAAGTTATTTCAAGGCTAATCATCACCAATTTTATTTAACTCATTACCCAATGCTTCTGGGAATCAATAAAAATATCATCAATCTCCATGGACACATCCACCATTACTCAGTTGATATTAAAGACAATATAAATGTCGGGATTGATTCCAGTGATTTTGATTATTTTTTCAAGGACCAAAAACCAAAGTTTGGAGCGCCGATTAGTTTGGAACAAGTTGACTTCTTGATTCGAGCCAAAGCGGATGATTTTGCAAAACGTCGATGACAGAAGAAAAAATTACAATTATTCATACAAATGATTTACACAGTCACGTTTTTCGTTTGCCGAAAATTAAACGTTGGATTGAAAATCGCGTGACCGAATTATTGGAGCAAGGCCATTTTGTCATCGTCGTTGACGATGGAGATTTTATTGATCGGTCAGACGATAATACCCAAGCTACTTGGGGGCGGGACAATACTAAATTCATGGACGAAATGCCCTATTACTTTGCAACAATTGGCAATAACGAAGGTCTCGCTTTGCCGCATGAACGATTGAATGAACTCTATGAAAATAGAGGGTTTGTTGTTTTGTTGAGCAATATCAAAGATTTAAAAGGCCAGACTCCTAAATGGGCGGTAGATGACGCCTCTATTGTTTCATACCAAGGTACTAGAATCATGCTGACTGGTATGACGGCAAATTATTCGACCTATCCATTGTTAGGATGGATGCCGTTAGATCCGATGGCAAAAATCCAAGAATATAACAAGAGAAAAGATGAATATGATTTGTTTATTTTCTTGTCCCATCTTGGGTATCCAACCGATAAAGCGATTGCCGATCGAAACGAAAATATCGATGTAATTATCGGAAGCCACACCCATCACTTATTAGAAGTCGGCGAAAAACGTAATCATTCTCTTTTAACGGCCGCTGGACGTTATGGAGAGTATATCGGAGAAATCACCCTCACTCTTGAAAACCACAAAATCATAAATAAAGCCGCTCGGACTATAGAAGTCGACAGACTGGCAGATGATGCTTCGGATATAGTTTGGACAAATGATTGGCATAATGGCGGTAAAGCCGCTCTAAGTAAAAGAGTAATTGTCGATTTACCAGAACCTAGAAATGCATACCAACAAACTCAAGATTTCCTAACGATTCTAAAAGAGTATTTGAATACCGAAATCTCGATGGTCTCTACCGGAATGTTTTTGAAGACTTTAGAAAATGGACCTCTTACTGAATTAGATTTATTGGAAGATTTACCTCATTCGATTGATTTAATGAAAGTCACGTTACATGGTATTGATCTAAAAAAATTCTTAAAAGAAGTAGATTCTCAAAGTTCCTATCTACGAAATACTCACATAAACGGAAGTGGATTTAGAGGAGATAAGTTTGGTGAGTTAGTCTTTGATGGTCTTAATCGAAAAAACATCAAAGATAACGAACTCTACACTATCGGAACAATCGACCATTACTTATTCTTGCCATATTTTAGAACCCTAGAAAACTATGGTGAAGTTGAGTTTGATTACTCGCTAATTATGCGTGAACTTGCAGCGATTTATTACAAGGAGAAATATGAATGACAAATGTAGCCTCAGTAATTATTGATTTACCACTTCAACAAACAAATAAACCATATAGTTATGTCATTCCGCTTGATTATCAGGATCTCGACATCGTCGGCCGTCGTGTGATGGTCGATTTTAATCATCGAAAATTATTAGGATTCGTCGTCGATGTAAAAAGCCAAGATGATATTGAAGGCTTGAAAACTTTTGATGCTCTGTTGGACAAAACAGCGGTCTTAAATTCTGAACTGCTAGAATTGTCGAACTTTGTTAGTGACCACTTTTTCTCATATCGTATTAATGCAATTTCAACGATCCTACCCAATCAATACAAAGTTAAATATCTTAAAAATTACCACTTAATCGATGAAGTCGACGAAGATGTTTATCAAAGGATTTTTCTTGGCCTAGACTACGTGCCAATGAACGAAAAGCACATCACACCCGAAGACCACGAATTACTAAATAAATTAATCGCCCAAGATAAAGTTGAAATTAGTACCGAAGTTTCTCGTAGAGAAAAAGTGAAAACAGCCCGTGCGGTTATTTTGAAAATTTCTCAAGGGGATGCTCTTGATATTCTAGCGGCAGAAAAAGGTGTTAACCAAAACCAAAAAAAGATTGTGGAATCCCTTTTAAATACGGACAAACCAACTATTGTTTCCGAATTGGCTTCCAATCTAGAAGTATCAAATGCCGTGATTACAAATCTTGTTAAAAAGGGTTGGCTTGAATTAGTTGAGGTTGAAGTAAACAACAGCCCACTAGATAATATTCAAGTCGTTCCAAATAAAAACTTGACGCTTAATCCAGAACAGCAAAAAGCCGTCGAACAAGTTACTAATTCTTTGAATCAAGCTGAAACTTTCTTATTGGAAGGAGTCACTGGTTCAGGTAAAACCGAAGTCTATTTACAAATTATTGACCAAGTTTTGCAAAAGGGTCAATCGGCAATTTTCTTAGTTCCAGAAATTACGTTGACTTCTCAAATTGTCCGCCGCGTAAAAGAACGCTTTGGCGATTTGGTGGGAATTTTACATTCAGAATTAAACGACACTCAACGCTTATATCAATGGCGTCAAATTGAAAACGGAACCACCAAAGTAGTTGTCGGAACACGTTCTGCTATTTTTGCTCCAGTAAAAGAACTAGGCGTCATCATTATGGATGAAGAACATGAATCCGCTTATAAACAAGAAGACAATCCGCGTTACCATGCTAGAGATATCGCTATTTGGCGTAGTAAATATCACAACGCTCCATTGGTATTAGGTTCAGCTACGCCAAGTTTAGAATCAAGAGCGCGCGGAGCTGTTAATAATTACAAAATGCTTTATTTGAAAAATCGTGCTCGTAGCGATATGCAATTACCAAATGTGCAAATTGTCGACATGAAGCAAGTGGTTAAGACAAATGGCGACACTGATTTCTCACCGCAATTAATTGCGGCACTTAATAAAAATAAAAAAGAAGGAAAGCAGTCTATATTGTTAATCAATAGACGCGGTTATTCTTCCTTTATGATGTGTCGTAATTGTGGCTACGTTCCGATGGATCCTAACTGTTCAGTGGCTCTCACGGTTCACATGGATACGCACACATTAAAATGTCATTACTGTGGACACCAAGAGGCTATCCCTACGGTATGCGCTAACTGCGGGTCTCGCGATATTCGTTATTACGGAACTGGTACCCAAAAAGTTGAACAACAATTAAACCGCATTAATCCTGAACTGAAAACCATCGTTATGGACGTTGATACAACTTCTAAAAAAGGAGCTGCCGACAATATCATTCAGGCGTTCGGCCGTGGGGAATATGATGTTTTAATTGGGACTCAAATGGTTGCTAAAGGTCTTGATTTTCCAAATGTTGGTTTGGTAGGTGTCATTAATTCTGATACGTCACTTAATTTGCCCGATTTTAGAGCCAACGAAAAAACCTTTGATTTACTCACGCAAGTCGCTGGCCGTTCTGGCCGTTCTGGTGACACTGGAAGTGTGATTTTCCAAACCTTTAATCCTGATCATTTTGCAATCAAATTGGCCGCCAACCATGATTATGAAAATTTCTTCAATCAAGAAATGAAATTCCGCCATGCAGTCGACTATCCACCATATTTTTATACAGTCAGAGTCGGTATCAGTGGAAAAGATGATCTTGTGACAAGTAAAGTCGTCAATGAAGTCGCTAGCCAAGTGTCTACCAATCTAACTAATGATGCATTAATCGTGGGTCCAAGTTCTCGTGCAATTAATAAAATCAAAAACCGTTACCAGTATCAATTTTTGATTAAATTCAAAAAAGAAGATAATTTAAAAGACGTTCTTGAAAATGTTCAAGATCAATTTATTCAAAAGTATGGAAAGGATGTGTATCTGGCCATCGACCGTGATCCACTTTCGTTTATTTAATCATGAAAAAACAAACCGTTATTTTTATGGGAACGGCCGAATTTTCAGCCAAAGTTCTTCAAAGCCTAATTGATAATCCCGACATAGATGTCATCGCTGTGGTTAGCCAACCGGATCGAATTGGTGGTCGCAAAAAAGAACTTATTCCGACTGATGTCCATGTTTTAGCTGAAGCAAATAACATTCCGGTTTACCAACCACAAAAATTGTCTGGTTCTCCTGAAATGGAAGAACTAATTAATTTGCAAGCGGATTTTTTGGTCACGGCCGCTTTTGGACAATTCTTACCAACTAAGTTTTTAGATTCTGCTAAAGTCGCTGCCATCAATGTGCATGCAAGCCTGCTACCTAAGTATCGCGGTGCCGCCCCAATTAATTGGGCAATCATTAATGGAGATAAAATCACAGGTATCTCTATTATGTATATGGTTAAAGCGATGGATGCTGGGGATGTCATTTCTACAGTGGTTGTCCCTATCGAAGACGAAGACAATGCTGGCTCTTTGTTTGACAAAATGGCAATTGCCGGGGCTTCACTGTTAAATGAAACAATTCCTACACTTGTTGATAAAACTGCGACTCCTCAAGCACAAAATGAAAATGAAGTTACCTTAGCGCCAAAAATTACTAGTGAACTTTTGCAACTCGATTTTAAAAATCAGGCAGCTGAACAGATAGTAAATTTGGTTAGAGGTTTAAATCCAATGGAAGCTCCTTTTTTTAATTTAGGTGAATTAAAAATTAAAGTCCTTAAAGCTTCCGCTGGAGATGAAGTTGCAGAAAATTCAGCAAAAATTTTCGAATACGATAAAAAAGGTTTTTCCATTGTTGCCGCCGACAAAAGACAAGTATTTATTGAGACCTTGCAGTTACCCGGCAAGAACCCAGTCAGTTACAAAGACTTCATTAATGGTGCCGGCAGGAACTTTGAACCTGGTCAAGAATTAGTTAAGTTATAATATTACAGAAGTATTACAAGAGTAAATTATGCAAATAGCCTATTTAAGTGACACCGGAACAAATAAATCAGACAATCAAGATTTTGTTGGTATTTTTACCAATTCTTTTGGTGTCCAATTAGCAATTGTTGCCGATGGTGTTACGTCACTTAAAGGTGGCGATGTTGCTTCTGAAATGGTCGTCCACAACTTTGGTCATCAATGGACTCAAGATGATGTTCAAGATATGGACTCTGCTAGAAAGTGGTTGAAGGAAACTGCCGAAAGAGAAAACGCTCGTATTTTAGAGGCAGGTGCTAAGTTTGATGATTTGTCAGCAATGGCCACAACATTTGTTTCGGCGGTTGTAATTGGTAACCAAGTATTGATTTCCAATCTTGGTGATTCTAGGGCCTATTTGCATGAAGAAAACGGTAA
>JAISIV010000070.1 GCA_031261865.1 Lactobacillaceae bacterium
TATCAAAAGTTTGTTGACCAAATACCTCAGAAATTTCGCCAATTGTTCTGGTGAATACACGCCAGATATGTTGTGCACGGCGATTTTTTTCAGATTGAATAACGTCTTCAATCATCCGCTGATTGATTTGGTAATTTTGAATAAACGAATAAAGCCCATCAATTGCTTGATTAATGGTTGTAGCATTGATTGCTAGCCTGAAATCATCGAGCGCGGTCGCAGCAAATTCTCGAAGTTTATTGATCGATTCTTGTTCATAATATTCCTGGAAATCTTTAGTATCGTCATCGACAACATTTACTTGCCGCTTGGAATCCCAATGCTTAGTCCAATCGAAGCGATTGTTGGCCAGCACATAATTTTCTAATTTCCAAAGCGTTTCTCTAAACTGTTTTAAAGTCATTCCTTCCGGAATAAGAAGCTCAGATTTTAAGAGACGCATCATGTTTTCATACGGCAGATAATTATTTTTCCTTGACGACAATTCAAATAACGCCATTAGCATTTCAGCAAATGAATGTTCATTGAGAGTTTGATCATCATCGATATAAATCGGAATTTCAAAACGATCGAAAATCGATTTAATCGAAGATTGATAACCAGAAAGGTCTCTTGCGACAACCAAAATATCTTTGAACCGGAGGTTTTCATCCTGAACTTTTTGGCGAACTGTACGAGCAATTTGTTCTAATTCGGCTTCTCTGTTTGAAGCTTTATAGGTTGTGATTTTTGTTTGTAACTCTGTATCACCAGTGGTTTCCAATTCTCGCCAAGCTTGTTCGAATAGTTGAATGATGTCGCCAGTAAGACGCGATTGAGTGAGGTTTATTGAATCAGTTGGTTCTAATTCTTGAGCAAGATTATTTACTTTTCTAAATAAATTGTCCGAAGTTTTATTGTCTGTCCCGATAAGACCAATTTCAACATTTGAAATTTTTGAAAGGGTTGTAACAACTTGTTGTTCAATAGAAGTAAATCCACTAAAACCTTCGAAATAAAAATAGAAGTTTCTTATTTCAGTCTGGTGTTCGATAATCCAGTCCAAAAAAACATTCAACACTTCCCCGTTCAAAGTAAATTTGTTTTCAATTTGTTTATTTACTTCTTCAAGAACGATTGAAAGATTTTTTAATTTACGTTTCAGAATTTCATCTTGCGAGTTATTTTGATAATCCGTTAGGTCCTGGGGTGTGAGACTAGATTGACGGACTTCTTTTATTTGTTGGGCAATTTGTTCGATATAGCCTTGACGATTCATTCCACGCTTAAATTGATCATCAATGTCAGAATTGTCGCTCAGAATCTGGAACACAATCATATTTAATGCGACATCGGATATTTCTTTTAATTGTCCCCCCATTAACGCCCAAGCTAAACGAGTCAAAGAATATACTTCGACTTGTGGGCGTGCGGCTTTTCCTTGAGTAGTTTTGTTCAATTGATTTAAAACTGAAACTTCGGCATTAAATTTTATATGGTTTGGGACCACGTAGAAAAAACGTGTGTCTTGAGGTTTTCTATCATGTGTAGCGATTAAATCCTCTAGAAGTTGTGTACGGAAATCAGTTCCGCCAATTCCACGATAAAGTTTGAGCGTCATACGTTTAATTTTACTTTTGTGTAGGTAGTTGAGCAAATTATGAAGTGGTTTTTGTTGGTTGCTGTTTTCTTGCCTTGAATACGTATACATGATTCTAGGGTTATTTTGGAAGTAATTACTTAGTAATTACTGATAGAATTTAGACTATGGAATTCAAAATGTCAAAACACCCTGTAAAAATCAGAAAGACAGGTAATGCAATGGTACTAACCGTTCCTCAGAACTTCGATATTAAAAAAGACCAGGTTTACAACGTTTATCAAGCGGATGACGGAGATATTGTTTTCACTCCGGTTCGTGGTGATATTTACGATGAACAACTGACTGGACAAGTGAAATTTCAATCAGAGGATGGCGCTGAAATCTGGGATGTCAAATTAGTAGGTAAAGAAGATGAAAAATGACAACTATATTCCGCGCCCGCAAGATATTGTAATTCTGAATTTTGATCCATCAAGCGTGAAAGAAATTCAAAAAAGAAGACCAGCATTAGTAATGACCAAAAAATCCTACAACCAGAGGACTGGTTTAATTGGGGTGGTACCTATCACGAATACGTTCGTCAATTCATTTGTATCCATTCCTATACAAACCGAAAATATCAGCGGATTTGCGGATGCTAAACAATTTCACACCTTTGATTACACAATAAGAAAAGCCACAAAAATCGAAGAGGCTAATTCACTCACTTTTGTAAGAACTCTTGAGGTTGTAAAACAAATGTTTGCTGGATAAAAAATGACTTAACAGTGGGTTTTACTCCCATTTAATTCATTTTTTTCATATAGTGATATCTCATTTGGGCCACGAGAATGTCGCCATTAGTGTCCACAAAATAAATCATCCTGTTAGCGGCATCAATCCGCCTGCTCCAGCCTCCATCTAAGCCAGCTTGTAATTCTGGTTTGCCGGTTCCTTCGAAAGGTGTTCGGATGACCTCTTTTAACAGCTTATTAATTTTTTTAATCGTTTTGATATCTTGATCTAAGAAATACTGATAATCGTTGAAAGCTTGTTCCGTAAAGGTAATCTTTCTACCCTCTTTCATTGAATCCGCTAACTGTTTTGCTGCCTTCATAGCCATATAAAGATTTTAACTGACAAATAGCGGTTCACCTGTTTGCAGGTTCTCGTCCCCGTTAGGGGTAAGCTTTTTATTAAATTCGTCGCATTAAAAAGCGAGCCAATTTAAATTGACTCGCTTCATAAAAAATTTATTCTTCGATTCCCTCAGTCAATACTTCGGGAAAATCTTTCTTAACGATTTCAGCGTTTTTCTTGCTGAACATCGGTAAATCAGAATCAGCACCTAAATCATCATGATACAAACGATCACGAGGATCAACTTGCCCGTGAGCGCGGACCACTTCAACCGATAATTCTTCCCCGGTACTTAGATTCAAGTAACTAACCATCATTACCTGGCGAAGGTCAATGCCTAATTCATTAACCAAATCATTGTACTCGTCAGTAAGCACTAAATTCATTTCAGCTTCAGCATTCTTACCGATAACTTCGTTTTGACGAGCGACTTCTAATTCCTTATTTAAGATATCTCTTAATTCAAAGAACTTAGCCCATTTGTCTAACAAGACAGTATTCACCGCTTCAGTTTCAGGCATTTCTGAAAGATAAGCGAAATCTTCAACTTCGGGCAACAGTTCCCAAATTTCTTCGGTCGTGTGAGGCAATACTGGCGTGAGCAACTTGGTTAATCCGAGCAATACTTCGTAGAAAACAGTTTGCATACTGCGACGAGTAAGCGAATCGCGTCCTTCGATATAAACAATGTCTTTTGCTACATCCAAATAGAATGCTGACAAATCAACGTTAATAAAGTTAGTTAATTGTTGATACAAATCTTTGAACTGATACTTGTCAAACTTGTTTTTCCAATCAACAACAAAGGCGTTGAATTTTTCATGCATGTAGAAATCTAAGGCAGTTAAATCGCTAGTTGCAACAGAATTTTCCTTTGGATCGAAATCTGAAGTGTTTGCCAACAAGAAACGCATGGTATTACGGATCTTACGATAACTTTCAGAAATTTGTTTAAGGATATCCATCGACACACGTACATCATTTTCAGAATCCACTGACAATACCCACAAACGAGTGATTTCAGAACCCATACTTGTTGCTACTTCGTTTGGTGAAATAATATTCCCCAAACTCTTACTCATTTTATTACCTTGTCCATCAAGAACAAAACCTTGAGACAAAACATTTTTATATGGGGCAATTCCGTTGGCCGACACGCTCGTAATCAAAGAAGAATTGAACCATCCACGATATTGATCGGAACCTTCGAGATATAAATCAGCAGGATATTCTAATTCGTTACGGTATTGCATAACACCATTCCAAGACGAACCAGAATCAAACCAAACATCCATGATGTCGTTTTCTTTAGTGAAATTGCCGTTTGGAGATGCTTCGTTTGTATAACCTTCAGGCAATAATTCCTTGGCTTCGTGGTCGAACCAATAAGAAGATCCGTGCTCTTCGAATAATTGAGCGACATGTTCGATGACATCCGCGTCCAAAATAGCACTGCCGTCTTCGTTATAGAAAATTGGAAGTGGAACACCCCAAACGCGTTGACGTGAAATTACCCAATCGCCACGGCCTTCAATCATGTTGTGAAGACGTTTTTGCCCCCATACTGGAGAAAAGCCAACTGTATCGATTTGATCAAGAATTTGTTGACGGATCTTTTCAACAGAAGCAAACCACTGTGGAACGGCACGCCAGATAATTGGTTTTTGTGTACGCCAATCCATTGGGTAAGAGTGAGAAATTACTTG
>JAISIV010000110.1 GCA_031261865.1 Lactobacillaceae bacterium
TGAGACCTCTAGTTAAAACGTCACGATGGGTCAATTCTTCGAACATTTCAGCATCGGCATTCTTTCTAGGATCAGAATCGTAAACACCATCAACCCCGTTTTTAGCCATCAGAATAGCGTCGGCATCGATTTCAGCTGCGCGAAGAGCAGCAGTAGTGTCAGTGCTGAAATATGGAGATCCAGTTCCGGCAGCAAAGATAACCACGCGGTTTTTTTCGAGATGACGAACTGCACGACCTCTAATGTAAGGTTCAGCAATTTGACGCATTTCAATAGAAGTCATAACGCGAGTGTCGACACCATCTTGTTCCAATGCGTCTTGTAAGGCTTCAGCATTCATAACAGTACCCAACATGCCAATGTAGTCTGCACGAGTACGTTCCATACCAGATTTTGCGGCAGTTTCACCACGCCACAAATTCCCTCCACCGACAACAATGGCAACTTGAGTGTCGACTTCTTTTAAAGTCTCAGCGATTTCAGCAGCAATCAGCTGAACAGTTGGAAAATCGATTCCGCTTCCTTTTTCACCGGCTAAAGCTTCCCCGCTTAACTTTAATAAAACTCTTTTATACTTCGCATCTGCCATTTTCGACTCCAATTATCCGTTAATTTGCTTTGCAACTTCGTCGGCAAGATTAGTAACTTGCTTTTCGATACCTTCACCAACAGCGTAGCGAACCATTTCGACAACTGTAGCACCATTTTGCTTTGCGTATTCAGCAACAGTTTCTCCAGATCCTTTAACGAATGGTTGATCCAACAAAGTAACATCCGCCAAGAACTTAGACAAACGTCCTTCAACCATCTTAGCTTTGATTTCGTCTGGCTTACCAGCTAAATCTTCAGAAGCCATTTGAACTTCGCGTTCTTTATCAACGATTTCAGAAGGAACGTCAACGCGTGAAACATATTGAGGAGCCATTGCTGCAGCGTGCATTGCAATATCTTTAGCAACGTCATCGGAACCACCGTCAATAACAATCAAAGTTGAAACAGATCCACCTTGGTGAGAATATGCACCAAAATGTTGAGCGTCAGCTTTTTCTAGAACAGTAAAGCGACGGAAAGTGATCTTTTCTCCAGTGTTTGCTGAAGTTTGAACGATTTCAGCATCAAGAGTATTTCCGTTATCCAAAACAATTGCTAAAGCGGCTTGAATATCAGCTGGATTGTTTTCGAGTACAGTTTTTCCAACTAATTGCAACAAAGCGTTGAATTGTTCGTTTGTAGCAACGTAATCAGTTTCTGAGTTCAATTCGATAATCGCTGCACGATTACCATCAACAACTGTATAAGTCATTCCTTCAGCAGCGATACGGTCAGCTTTCTTAGCAGCTTTTTTAACGCCGCGTTCGCGAAGCAAATCAACTGCCTTTTCCATATCACCTTCAGCTTCGACAAGAGCTTTCTTAGCGTCCATCATACCGGCGCTAGTCTTGTCGCGTAATTCTTTAACCATTGATGCAGTAACTTCTGCCATATTTTCCTACCTCTTAAAAAAGCCGCCTTTACTTTTATAAATAAAGACGACTCACATTTTTCTTAAAATTAATTTTCTAAAGCGTCTTCAACAACTTCTGCAGCAGCGATAGCTTCAGCCATTTCATCAACCGCTTCTTCACCAGCAGATTGACGACCTTCGATAATTGCGTCTGCCATCTTTGAAGTGATGAGCTTTACAGCTCCGATAGCATCGTCGTTTGCAGGAATCTTAACGTCAACTAATTCAGGATTAGCATTAGTATCAATCATTGCAACAACAGGGATGTTAAGCATACGTGCTTCACGAACAGCGTTTGCTTCAACTTTTGGATCAACAACAAACATAACATCAGGAATGTCTTGCATGTCTTGAATTCCGCCGAGGAACTTTTCGAGCTTTGCGCGTTGCTTTTCGAGCTTGATAACTTCCTTCTTAGTTAATGAATCATAAGTTCCATCTTCAGCCATAACTTGAAGTTCTTTCAAACGATCGATACGACGCTTGATAGTGTTCCAGTTAGTCAAAGTTCCACCAAGCCAACGGTTGTTAACGTAAAATACGCCAGCGCGTGTAGCTTCGTCTTTAATAGCTTGAGATGCTTGCTTTTTTGTTCCTACAAAAAGGAAAGTAGATCCATTTGCAGCTTCGTTACGTACCCAGTTGTACGCGTCTTCAGCCATACGCAAAGTTTTTTGTAAATCGATAACGTGGATACCATTACGTGCAGTGAATATATATTCCGCCATACGTGGGTCCCAGCGACGAGTTTGGTGTCCGAAATGTGCACCAGACTCAAGTAGTTCTTTCATTGAAAATGCAGCCATGAGGGCCTCCTAATGTTTTTTTCTTCCTGTGATCTCAATTACGATTCCGATCATTACTGACAACGGGAAAAGTATCAACCAACAGTGTTTATTGGCAGACAAGCCGTTAAATAGTTTATCAAAAAATCCTTTTGTCTACAAGACGTTATTAGTTCATCTAGTTTTTTATGAAATCAAAGAATTTGTCCTGGTCGCTAAATTGCTCGTGATTCGTCTTAATCCATTCAAAATCCCTATCGAACCAGCGGGTTTCATTAAGAATTTGGATTTGTGCAGGTGTGTAACGGTTTTTAATGTGTTTTGCCGGAACTCCCCCGACTATCTCAAAAGGTGCCACGTCTTTAACAACAACTGCTCCTGCAGCGATAACTGCTCCGTTACCTATCTGTACGCCATTTAAAATCTTTACATCGTCGCCAATCCAAACGTCACTCCCGATGATCACAGAAGACTTGGTATTTTCCACATAAATTAAATCCGAAAATAACTGTTCATCAACGAACGTAAAACCAGCTTGGGCTCTAGTTGAATAAAAGGCCGGATGTGTGGACACAAACTGAGTTAATGGATGATTGCCAACAATAATTTTCACATTCGAACCGATTGAACTGAAACGTCCGATTTTAGTGTTGACAATATAGGAATCACGACCAATAAAACTTCCAATCCCAATCGACGAATTACTAAAGGTGGTTCCTGAATCAATATCATTGTGGCCTTCAAATTTAGCATTCTTGGAAACGTTTGTTCTTTTACCAAAGCGAACTTCAAACTCTTTTGCCACTTTTCTTTTATTTATTGCGCGCGCAATTTTTTGGCGAATACTCATACAACAATCTCCTTAATTAGGTTCTGGTGTGTCTGGATATAGTCATCTTTTTGGACACGTGTTAATCGTTTGAATTTGTTCTCAAAACTCAAAGCTTCTCCTTTTGAATCGAATTTTTCAACATAAATCAAACTCAAAGGATGGTGCGATTTTACCTTGGTAAATTTGGCCCCTTTAAACGCTTTGTGAGTTTCGAAACGCCTTAAATAGTCATCAGAAGTGCCTGCATATAATTTATCGTCAGCCGTGTGGAGGACGTAAAAATAATAATCAGCCACGACGTAATTTGGCCAAACTTTCTTCAAAATAACTAGGTAATGGTGCCTCGAATGCCATAACTTGGCCAGTAGTTGGATGTTCAATCTCTAAAGTAGAAGCATGCAAGAATTGTCCTTCCCCTTTTAGGGTTTTTTTAGGGCCATATAAAGGGTCTCCAGCAACAGGATGGCCGATGTATGCCATATGTACGCGGATTTGATGAGTGCGACCGGTTTCTAAAGTTAAACGGACGAGTGAATATCCTTCGAATTGTTCCAAAACTTCAAAATGAGTCACAGCATCTCTACCGTCGGCTTCGATAGCTTGCTTTTGGCGATTGTTTTTGTCTCGCCCGATCGGGGCATCAATTGTGCCTTTTTCTTCTTTGAATTTGCCGTGGACGATGGCCAAATAATGCCTACCAGTTTTATGAGTTTTTAATTCAGCAGCTAAAAAATTATGAGCTTTGTCGTTTTTGGCCACCATCAATAAACCACTAGTGTCTTTGTCTATTCGGTGAACAATCCCCGGCCTAAATTCCCCGTTAATACTGCTTAAAGGTGAATAAAACAAGAGAGCATTAACCAAAGTATCTTTACTGTGACCATTGCTAGGATGAACAACCATTCCTTGAGGTTTGTTGACAATAATCAAATCGTCATCCTCATAAACTATATCAAGAGGAATATTTTGCGGAATCAACGTCTCTACTGTTTCTGTCGTTGTATCGACCGAGATTTGATCACCGGATTTAACTTTATATTTTGGATCGACAGTGTCTCCATTTACAGTGGCTTTTTTAGATTCGATTCTAGATGTAAAAAAGGTTCTGGAATAATCCGGGAACCTTTCAGCTAAAACTTTATCCAAGCGACCTTTTTGATCGGAGATTGTTAAATTAATTTGCGACATTTTGAATATATTTAGCGAACTTCTTTGAACTTAATAATTTATAAGGTTTATTTTTGTATTGAAATTCAACGACATGTCCGTTGATTTTTAACTTTGAGATTTTTTCAAGATCAATATCAATATCTTCTTTTAAATAAGTCCCTTGCAAAAATAAGCGCGTGTTATTGACAAATAGTCTTTTTCTTTGAACTTGGAAAACTAAAACTCCAGCAAACAATACCCACAAAATAATAAGAGTAGTACTGGGTGCGTAGATTTCACGAGTCATAATGACATTAAAAAAGAAAAAAGAAAGCGTCAAAAAAATTGAAGTAAAAGTGTTGTAACTATATTTGATGTAATAAGTAGTGAATTTTTTTTTCATTTGACTAGTTGAAAGGCCATTCGGGGACCTTCATAAATTACTTGCCCTTTGTATTCAAAGCCTAGGCCACGAGCTAACTTTTGAACAATCACGTTATCTTTGTGTGTATCAATACGAATATCGTTGATACCTCTGTTTTCTAATTCTTCAATTAATAAAGCCATGAATTTTTTGGACAATCCACGACCTCTAAAGGCATTGCTGACGGCTAATCGATGAATAGCTGCGTATTGTCCATCAACTTTTTCCCAGCTCCCATCAGTAATGGCTTCATAGGCTTCATCAATGCCAATATTCAAAAAAGCAAAACCAGTAGTAATTCCATTAACTTTAAGCACGTATGAATCTTTGGTTGCTAAATCTTTTTGAATTTGAAATTCATCTGGATAGCCGTTTTGCCACTGGTCAATTCCTTGCGCCGCAAGATAATCTTTAGCTTCTTGGATAATTTCCATCACCTCAGATAAATCATCTGGTTTTCCAACTCTAATAATTTCACTCATTATCTATTCTTCTTTCCCCAATATTGATAATAATCAACGCGAAGTGCTCCATTATAAAGTTTGCGTTTTTTAGTTGCGCGAGCACCGAAAACGTTTTCGAAATTCTCATCGCTAGTCAAAATATATTTACTCCAAGTAGGCAGCTGATTATAAATTTGACCCATCTGTTTATACAAGACTTCGGCTTCCTCTAACTCACCTAAACGTTGTCCGTAAGGTGGATTGGAAACAATTATTCCGTTTTCTTCAGTGGTTGACCAATCTTTTACAGCAAGTTGTTGAAATTTAATGTCTTGAGATACCCCAGCTTGCTTAGCATTTTGTTTAGCAATCTCAACCATTCGGCCATCGATATCAAAACCAGAAATTTCTAACAGTGTATCGTAGTCAGCTTTAGCGTCAGCAGCGTCCTTAGCGAGTTCTAATTGCTTTTTATCAAACCAGTAAAAGTTTTCAAAAGTAAAATGTCTAAGTAATCCCGGAGCAATGTTTCGACCTATTAAAGCGGCTTCAATAGGAATCGTCCCTGAACCAGTTGTGGGATCAACGAATGGATTGTCTGGAAACCAATTAGTTAAAAGAACTAATGCGGCAGCAAAATTCTCCTTTAGTGGCGCTCCACCTTTATTAACTCGATATCCGCGTTTGAAGAGCGAATCACCTGTTGTATCAATCGTGATCATCGCGACATCTTTATCAATCGCAACTTCTAAGTTAATAATTGGCCCTTCTTTGGGTAAAAAGCCAGTAAAGCCTTTTGGTCTAAGAGTTTCGATAATTGCTTTTTCGCTTATACGTTGAATGTTCGGTACTGAGTTATTGGAAGAATTCTTGGTTCTGGCATTGACGACAAAATTCTGACGATAATCTAAATAATCTTGCCACGGGATATCTCTAATATTGTCGAATAAATCATCGAAGTTATATGTTTTGAATTCAGCAACTACGATTTTTATTCGGTCGGCTGAACGTAAAGAAATATTGGTTAAGGCAATATCATATTCATTTCCTTGAAATCTGATGTAACCATTCTCAGATTGAGTTTGGTAGCCTAAATCTTTTAACTCTTTATTGGTGACAGATTCTATTCCACTCGCTACAGGAGCGATTAAATTAAATGTTTTCATTGCATTCTATTCTACGTTAGTTTGGCTCACATCTTTCTTTCGGTTCTTAATCCA
>JAISIV010000138.1 GCA_031261865.1 Lactobacillaceae bacterium
GGTTTGTCACTTCTAAAGTATTAAACTTCAGACCGCCTTACGGACATACTGACAAAGAATATATCAGACACTATACGTTAGCTAGAACTGGTAACTATATTCAATATTTAGTTGATAGAACTGGTAATAGACGTTTTCTGCCCTTAAAAGCTGATAAGAGAAAACAACTAGTCCATCCAGTTGCTGGATTGAATAAGGATGAAGTAGATCTTATATGGGGAGAAGCCGTAAATCTATTTAGAAAATACGGAAATACAGATATTTTCTCTTTTACTCAAAGTGAAGAATTGATTATTGAAGAACACAGACAAGAATTCATTTACCTAAATGACTTTGAGACTTCTATTATTGACTATCTAGAAAATAAGAAAGGTTTTGTGGCTACCAGGGAATTAGCTAGAGAAGTATTTGATGAACAAAATATCGCAAGAAACAGAAAACTATCTAAAAGCATCAAGAACTTTATGGAAAGTCTTTCTGGCGAATGGAAAGAATCAAGTAGTTATCCCAATGGCAAAAAGACACGCGGATATAGAAGAATTGACGAAAGGAAGGATTAATCACGATAAACGAGTACATGAACGCAAAGCAACTAGGAATCTATCTCAGTTTAAGTCAGCCGACTATTAGAAAATTAATCAAACAAAATGTAATACCAGTAATCAACATCGGAGGGATTAAACGTTTTAAAAAATCTGAAGTCGATTTTGCAATGAAAAATATATAAGTTTAATCCAGCAGCATACAATATTAATTGTGGTGTTGTTGGATTTTTCTTTCAAAACAGAAAGGAAATTTAACATGACAAGAAAACTACAAACAAAGGATGGCATTAAAGACCAAGGATTTATCAGACGTTCTGACAATAGAATCCAAAATGGAAAAAGAATCTTACTTACTAGTAATTGGACTTTTGACGAAGCTAAAGCAAAAGACGATGAACTAGAACTAATTAAGCTATGGGACAAAAGAATTGAAGAACTTAATTCAAACCTCAATTCGAATATGTATGTAGCTGATGCATTAGAGTGGTATTACAACAGAGTCAAGAAACACAACCACGAGCTAAGAACTTATGAAGGTTGGATGCAATCTATTAGGAAATTCAAAGAATCATTTTCTAAAACTCAATTACAGTTTCTAGATACTGATCTACTTAAGTCTTGGGCTTTTAAATTCTCAGAAGGAAAATCAAGGTCGATTACTAATTCTTCTGTATCAAGAAGATTAATGCATCTAAACAAGATGCTTGAATATGCGGTTCACGAAGGTGTGATTAGTAAAAACCCTCTACCAATTAACTACATGTCTGAATGGTTTGGCTCAGGTATTAGACAAAAGATAGCTAATAAAGAGAAATCTAGAGCTCATGATGCTTTGTCTGAAATAGAGATTGATACACTAAGAAATTACTTCAAGGAATCAAGCTTTACTAATTCACCTATCTATAATCAGACTTCTAAAATTGGAATCCTTATTTCAGCATTTACTGGAATTAGACCAGGAGAATTACAAGCTATTAGAGAATCTGATATTAAAGTTTTAGATAACAAAATTGGCTTTTATATTCATGATTCTTACGATGATGCTCACTTGGTCTTCAATAATAGAACTAAAACAGGTAATAACAGAAATACCTTGTTCTTACCTGCTTGGGCTTCAAAAATCGTATTTGACTACATTTCAAAAAGAAATGAGTTCTTAAAAACCAATTCAATTAATCTTTCAAATCCAGTATTAATGCTTAATATTCGAGAATTAGATAAAACGGTAGCAGGAACTCCAATTACTCAAGCCGCTTTTAATAAATCTCTTAATAGAATCATTAGACAACTTCAATTCAATCGAGAAAAGATATCAATGTATTTTCTAAGACATACAGTAGCGTCGGAATTAGCTGTTAAATCCAACGGAGACTATTCAAATGCTGCTGGTCTTATGGGGCATACAATTACTACATTTCTTGAAACATATGTACATGCTCAAGAAGATAGGATGCAAAGCATTGCAGTAAACTTCTTTAATTAAAATCAACCATTTTACTGTGACAACCTGTCACAGTAAGTGGTACAGTAAGAAAAATCCATTATTTTGTGAAAGTTGAAAATAAATGAAATGTAATGAAAAACCCGCACAACTATGCGGGTTCAAGTCACTTTTTAATAGGTAATGCTTCACTCAGTTTCATTAGGTTTTACAACCTGACTGCCGACTAGAGGATTCGAACCTCCGACCTCCTCATTACTAGTGAGATGCTCTGCCAACTGAGCTAAGTCGGCGTTGAATTAACAACTCAAAAATAATAACAAATATTTTTCTTTGGTGCAACCCTTTTTTAAGTTAAAAATTTTTCATTTTTCAGTTTATGATGAATACATACATGAGCCAAAAAGGAGAACAGATGTTAAATATTGCTTATGTTGGTTTTGGGAAATCAACTAATCGTTATCACTTGCCATACATTAATATTCGTCAAGATAAATTCCATGTTAGCCGGATTGTCACCCCAACTTTAAATAAAAGACCTGAAGAACAAAAATATTGGCAATCGGCTGGAACTATTTTTTCTACTGATCTTCAAGATATTTTGGATGATAATTCACTGGACTTAGTGGTTGTTGTTACGCCTGCTCCACAACACTTTGAGATTGCTAAACGGTTATTACAAGCCGGCAAGAATGTTCTAGTCGACAAGCCAATGGTTGAGACACCCGAACAAATTCGAGAACTGGCTGAACTGGCAAAAGAAAACGGGTTATTCGTTATGCCATTTCAAAATAGACGTTTCGATAGTGACTTTTTAACATTGAGACACGTTTTAGCAACCGGTTACGTCGGCCGTCCAGTTCAATTAGAAGTTCATATGGACCATTACCGTCCGAATCCAAATGCAGCCGATTCACAAAATATTATGGATGGTGCTTGGTATGGCCACGGAGTTCATTTAGTCGATCAAATGTTCTCTTTATTCGGCATTCCCAATTCCGTTAGTTATGATCTTCGTTCGACCAATAATCCTCGAAACAAGTCAGAAGATCAATTTGACGTTGGTTTATTCTATGATGACAATTTTCGTGTGACTTTATCGTCTAGCGAACTAGTTGTGTCGAAATACCCTAAATGGACACTACACGGTACTAAAGGCAGCTATATTAAATACAACATCGACCAACAAGAATACGATTTAAAAGCTGGCATCATGCCTGGAACGCCAGGTTTCGGGGAGGACGTACCTCAAGATTTTGGCAAACTAACTTACTACAACCAAAACAATGATCGAATTGAAAAATTTGTCCCAACAATTAATGGCGACTACGGTCGGGTTTACGATTCTGTTTTTGAGACACTGAAGAATAGTGCAGAAAAATTGGTTTCCGATGAAACGATGATTTCAGTAATCGACTTGTTGAATGCTGGTTTCAGCGAATTATCGCCTTTCGTATGGAGGATTAAAGAATGAAAATAACAGTTCCTAGAGATGAAAATGGGCTTTTACCCGACCAATTTGGTAAATTTGCCCAAGGTGGACCAGAAAATGCGGTTAGTTTCCCAATTGAAGTTAAAGGTATTCCGGCCGGTACTCAAAGTTTAGCAATCACCTTGATTGATTACGATGCCGTTCCGGTATCCGGTTTTCCTTGGATTCATTGGCTTGCAGCAAACCTGCCATTGGGTAATATTCCAGAAAATCTCGACCATTCAAATGTCGTTTACAGTAAAGGGACTAATTCTCTGTACTCGGTATATAAAAGCGATAACCCTGAATTAACCAGAAAATATGTCGGCCCGCGACCACCCGACAAAATCCATTACTACGAGTTAACGGTCTTTGCAGTGGACACTAAACTTGATTTACAAGATGGATTCTTCTTAAACGAATTCCGAAATCAAATCAACAACCATATTTTAGACGCGGCCACGGTGAACCTGCCTTATAGAAGTGAATGAAAATATTGAGCTTTGGACTTTTCTGAAGCTCTTTTATTTTGGCTGGGTTAAAATGTTTTACATGATAAAAGAATTTTTTAGCTCTTTAAAAATAGATCCAAAAACTTACACATCACGAGTTGAATTAAAACAAGATACAAATTATCGAGCTCTTTATTACAACGGAACGTTAGTCCTTGCGGGAGCTCTAATTGTACTGGCCGGCATAATCGCGGTGCTCAATCAAATGGACGGTGGATTTTCATACTTAATAGTTACGATTTTGTCTGTCTTAATTGCCATGGCAACAATCATTTTTAGTGGGCAGGCTAAAATTAGCAAAAATGCCTCCATTCTTTTCATTGTTGGAGGCGCAATGATAATTGTAGACAGATTGTTTCTGGTAAATCTTTCAATTCCAGTTTTAAATTTAATCGTTAATCTTCTGGCGTGGGTAATAATAGTGGTGGCCATGTACTTCGGAATTCAGAATACAATTAAAGCGCGCCTTCAATATAATCAAGAACATTAAAAAAGATTTGGAAAGAATTTCCAAATCTTTTTTTCTTATCTTAAGTTTTGACGAACTTGGGCTTTCATGAATAGACGAGTAGCATCATATTCAATATCAGCAATCATCTTATTGTAGGTTCCGAAGGCGGCGTTTTGGTATTCGATAAGTGGGTTCAATTGTCCGTATCCACGAATCATAACTGATTGACGCAGACGTTCCATGTTATCAATATGTTGAGTCCAGTGTTGGTCGATTGCACGAAGTAGAATTGATCGTTCGAAATCAGTCAACTGACTCTTATCGGGAATTTGAGAAGTCTTAGTTTGCAATTCAGAATCAGCAATTGAATACAAGAAACGCTTGATATCATTACGGGACTTGTTCTTCAAATCAGACATCATAATCATTTTGTCGTTCAGCAAAGTGTCAGTAGCAAAATCCATAATGTTTAACAGATCCCATTCAGCTGGGTTCTTAGATTTTGTTTGGGCATCAACAACACGATCGATAGTACGATAAATCATTGGCATCAAAATGTTTTCAAGTGAATCAGTTTGATCCATGATTTGGGAACGTTGAGCATACATAATTTCACGTTGTTCACGCATAATGTCATCGTATTGCAAAACACTCTTACGCATATCGTAGTTGTTACCTTCAACACGTTTTTGAGCAGACTCAATCGTTCGAGTGAGGAAACGTGCAGTAATAGCTTGACCTTGAGCGTCGTCGCTGCCCATACGTTCTAGATATTGCTTAACACGGTCAGCACCGAAACGGACCATCAAATCATCTTCAAAACTAAGATAGAAACGTGAGAATCCAGGATCACCTTGACGACCCGCACGGCCTCGAAGCTGATCATCAATACGACGAGATTCATGACGCTCAGTTCCAATAACAGCAAGTCCACCGAGTTCTTTAACGCCAGGTCCCAACTTGATATCAGTTCCACGTCCGGCCATGTTGGTGGCAATAGTAACGGCTCCACGTTGTCCAGCTTGGGCAACGATTTCAGCTTCACGAGCGTTGTTCTTCGCGTTCAAAACGTTATGAGGAACTTGGCGGCGAGTAAGCATTTGAGAAAGCAATTCAGAAGTGTCAACAGAAACTGTTCCCACAAGAACTGGTTGACCTTTGCGATGAAGTTCTTCGATTTCATCAGCAACAGCGGCGAACTTTGAACGGAGATTTGGATAAAGAATGTCTTCTTCGTCAATACGCTGAATAGGACGATTTGTAGGAACAACAATAACTTCCATGTTGTAAATTTCCTTCAACTCTTCCTCATCGGTTTTGGCAGTACCAGTCATTCCAGAAAGTTTCTTATACATACGGAAGAAGTTTTGCAAAGTGATACTTGCAAAAGTCAAACCACCAGCTTGAATTTCAACACCTTCTTTTGCTTCAAAGGCTTCGTGCATTCCATCAGACATACGAGTACCTTCAGAAATACGTCCGGTGAAACCATCAATCAATTTAACTTCACCGTCACGCACAACATAATCTTTATCTAAGATAAAGGCATAGTTAGCGCGGAGAGCAGTTTCAATATGGTGAGCTAAAGCGATGTTGTTTTCGTCATAGAGATTATCGATGTTAAAGAATTCTTCAGCCTTATGAATTCCTTTGTCAGTGAGGACGGCTGTTTTTTGTTCTTCGTCGACTTTAAAATCTTCGTCTTCACCTTCACGTAGAGTTTTTACGAAACGATCAGCGCGACTAATCAAAACGTTAGGCGTTCCCGACCCAGTTCCACCGATAATAAGAGGAGTACGAGCTGAGTCGATAA
>JAISIV010000001.1 GCA_031261865.1 Lactobacillaceae bacterium
TGATGGTGTCGATATTTCTCGTGATGAATTTGTCACTAAAATGTACGCATCTCCATCACTTCCAGTTACTAGTCAACCTAGCACACTAAGTTTTTATGACGCTTATAACAAAATTTTAGCAGCGGATCCAAATGCTCAAATTTTAAGCTTGCATATTGCAAGTGGACTTTCAGGAACGTACCAAACGGCTTCTACTATTGCACAAGAAGATAATTTCGTGGATCACGTGACTGTTATTGATTCGAAATCAATTGATCGTGGATTATCTTTCCAAGTTTTAGAAGCTGCTAAAATGGCTGAACTTGGTCGCGATGTCAATGAAATTGTTACCGAAATTACTAGCATCTATGAACAAAGCAAGATTTATCTTTCTGCTGAAACTTTCAAAAATTTGGTTGCTGGTGGACGACTCAGTAAAGCAGCTGGTGCGATTGCTACCTTGTTGAATATTAAAGTAGCTCTAGAATTCGGTGATAACGAAATCAAAATCAAGGATAAAGGTCGCGGTCAAAAGACTTTGGATAAGTTTTACGATGGCATTATTGAACAGATGAAATCCCTTAACGAACTAAAAGGTATTGGAATTTCCTACGTCGATTTAAATGATTACGTGAAAAACTTACACGACAAAGTTGTTGCGGCATTCCCAGATGTCCCAATGTATTTTAGAACTACCGCTCCTATTGTTGCCACTCACGTTGGTAAAGGTGGAGTTGCTCTTGAATATTTTGGAAAGTAATTAGCACGAACGATAGTTTAATGACTATCGTTTTTTTGTGTAGAAGTTTAGACAATAAACGTTTTAGGTTAAACTATTATCCATGAGTGATCGTTCATTTTATCAATGGCTCATGACTCAAAGAAAGCCAGAATTTGCCGATGAAATTCAGCAATTCGCCAATAATGCTTTTATGGATCAGAGTTTTCCAAAACATACCAGAGATTATCAGACTATCTCTAATTATTTAGAAGAACGGGTGACTTATTTGCCAACCATGTCGATTTTCGATGATGCATACGAACAGTTTAAGGATATAGAACACCTATGACACAACAAATTCAATGGTACCCAGGCCATATGGCTAAAACCCTTCGAGAAATCGGAGAACAAATTCACTTAGTCGATTTTGTATTACAAATCGTCGACGCCCGCGCCCCTCAATCAACGCAAAATAATCAAGTTCTTCAAGTTACTGGCGACAGACCAGTTATTTTAGTTTTGAATAAATTTGATTTAGCCGATCCTAAGGAAGCTAATATTTTCGCACGTCAAAATGCCGATAAATTTGCTGGTATTTTAAAAACGGATTCAAAAAGTTCTTTAATGGCTAAAGATTTTAGTAAAGAACTAAATAAACTCCAAGTTATTAAAGATATTCGTGAAAAAAAATCTGGTGATATTTCTTTAAAGGCCTTAGTTGTCGGCACTCCCAATGTGGGGAAGTCAACATTTATTAATCATCTTGCTGGGAAAAATATCGCTAGAACCGCAAATATGCCCGGTGTAACAAAGAACCTTTATTGGATTCGTACCAAATATGATATGGATTTATTGGACACACCTGGTTTGCTCTGGCCAAAATTTGAGGACCAAGAAGTCGGTTTGAAAATTGCCATGATTGGCGGAATCAAGGATTCTCTTTTGCCAATTGATGATGTAGCCGTCTGGTTTATTGGTTTTGTCCAAAAACACTATCCTACGGCAATCGCAGAACGTTATAAACTTGGTCATTTTTCACTCGAAGAACCGGCTAATACTTTAGTTAGTTTGACGGCTCAAATGGGATTCAAGCAAGATTACGACAGGGCTTCTGAAAAACTAATTCGCGAATTCAGAGAAGGGAAGTTCGGTCGCATGTCTCTGGACTATTATTCTGATGAAGATTAGTGATATCGTAAGCGGTTATAAAGACCGCTTTTTGTTTGAAGAAAAAACTGGATCAAATCTGGTGGCGGGTATTGATGAGGTTGGACGTGGAGCTTTAGCTGGTCCAGTTGTAAGTGCCGCCGTTATTTTGAATCGCCAAGTAGATATTCCATTGCTGTTTGATTCTAAACAGTTGTCTCAAAAGAACCGAGAAATGCTTTATCAAGAAATTGTTGAATCAGCCCTATCGTGGAATGTTGCTATCGTGGATGCTGAAATTGTTGATGAAATCGATGTTTATAGAGCTAGTAAAAAAGCGATGCTTGAAGCTATGAATGGCTTGTCTACTAGACCAGAATATTTATTAATCGATGCCATGGAAATTGATACTGATATTCCTCAGGAAAAAATCATTAAGGGCGATACTCAATCCAATTCAATTGCTGCAGCCTCGATTGTCGCTAAAGTTACTCGTGACAAAATTATGAGCGAATTCGCCGAAGTTTATCCTGAATATGGTTTCCTAAAAAATGTTGGCTATGGAACAAAGACCCATCTAGAAGCACTTCAGAAATATGGTCCAACACCAATTCATCGAAAAACCTTCGCTCCTGTAAAAAATCTCCAGTCTTAGTGTCGTTTCATACACGAATTTACGTAATAAGAAGTATATGAATACTTCAAACTATTTATTTTTACTTCGACAAATAGCTGATAATAAAACGGCTCATAAGATTTACAAGCAAATTCAAGAATTAAGAATGATTGTGCCCCTTGGTGCGGATTTTTTAACGCCATTTTTATCGGACGAACAAATCGACCACTTGGCCCAGATGTGTCTTGAATTTCGTGAAGAAAATTTACCCGACTTTATTGCTATTTCTGATCGCATCTATCCAGATAGATTAAGAGAAATCTACAATGCGCCGGTTATTTTGTATTACTCGGGCAATTTAGAACTATTGACTACTAATACCATTACAGTAGTTGGTGGTAGGAATTTCGATGCTTATGGCCATAAAATTACCGATCAATTAATTCCATATTTAGTGGACCAAAACTACACCATCGTAAGTGGATTAGCACGAGGAATTGATAGTTACGCTCAAGAATTGACACTAAAAAATCAAGGTAGCACAATCGCCGTCATCGGAAGTGGTATTGACGTTTATTATCCTTATGAAAACAGAGAACTGCAAAAAACCATTTCGAGCAAACATTTAACTCTGAGTGAGTATCCCACCGGAATGAGACCAAGACAACACCATTTTGTTGATCGAAACAGAATTCTTGCCGGATTGTCGGAACAAACGATTGTTGTCCAATCAAAGAAGAAATCGGGGACATTAATTACGGCCGAAATTGCATTATCTGAAAACCGCTCGATATTTACTTTTCCAGGGGAAATTTTCAATGAAAATTTTGAAGGAAATAATCAATTAATTTTTCAAGGTGCCACCCCGATTTTGAGTTTTGATACTGTAAACTGAAAATGTGGTCAATAAGAAAAAGAAAAAACTAGTTATTGTTGAAAGTCCCGCAAAGGCTAGAACAATCGAAAATTATTTAGGTAAAGATTATTCAGTTATGGCTTCTCTGGGCCATATTAGAGATTTGCCTAAAAGTACTCTAGGTGTTGATACCGAGAATAATTACGAACCAAAATATATCAACATCCGAGGGAAAGCACCTTTAATTAATTCATTAAAAAAAGCCGCTAAATCGGCCGATGAAGTTTACATTGCCTCCGATCCGGATCGAGAAGGTGAAGCAATCGCTTGGCATTTGTCCCATATTTTAGGTATCCCTGAAGATAAAAAGTCGCGTGTAGAATTCAACGAGATTACTAAAGATGCAATTAAAAATGCTTTTAAATCTCCTCGAACCATCAAACAAGACCTCGTTGATTCCCAACAGGCACGTCGCGTTTTAGATCGATTAGTAGGGTATTCAATTTCACCAATTCTTTGGAAAAAGGTTAAACGGGGTCTTTCAGCTGGCCGTGTTCAATCGGTTGCTCTTGGGTTAGTTCTTGACAAAGAAAAAGAAATCAATGCATTTGTGCCTGTTGAATATTGGAGCTTAGATGCTACTTTTGAAAAAGATGGTAAAGAATTTGAATCAACCTTTTATGGGGTTGATGGTCAAAAAACTGAATTACCAGATAACAAGACCGTCACCGATATCTTAAGTAAGATTGATACTAAAAAATCGTTTGAAATCAGTGATGTCTCGACTAAACAAACTAAAAGAAATGCCCCTAATCCATTTACGACATCAACTTTGCAACAGACTGCTAACAATACCTTGAATTTCCGTTCCAGAAGGACAATGTCCGTCGCTCAAACACTTTATGAAGGTGTTAGTTTGCCAAAAATCGGGCATGTCGGTTTGATCACTTATATGCGAACAGATTCAATTCGTTTGAGCACTTATGCCGTTGATATGGCTGAACAATTCATTATCGAAAATTATGGAAAAGAATATCATTCAGATTTTCATAAAAAACAAAAGACTGAAGAAAATGTTCAAGATGCCCACGAAGCCATCCGGCCAACGGACGTAAATATCACACCCGAATCGATTAAAGATAAACTGACCACTGATCAATACAAGTTGTACAACTTAATTTGGTCACGGTTTGTGGCCAGTCAAATGACTCCATCTCAATTGGAAAATACAGCAGTCACTATTGAACAAAACGGAGTTTCTTGGCGTGCTAATGGAATCAGAGTTGTTTTTGATGGTTTTGCAAAAGTTCTAAAAGCTTCCGCAACTAAAGATAATATTT
This sequence comes from Lactobacillaceae bacterium, assembly GCA_031261865.1. GTDB lineage: Bacteria > Bacillota > Bacilli > Lactobacillales > Lactobacillaceae > Oenococcus. The sequence goes on from JAISIV010000001.1 coordinate 4,659, forward strand.
TGCCAAAACTAGAAGTAGGCGATTCAGTAGATTTAGTCGAGGACAATCCTAATCCCGAACAACATTTCACACAACCGCCAGCTCGTTTTACCGAAGCTACGTTAATTAAAGCTTTAGAAGAGCTAGGGATTGGTCGTCCTTCTACCTATGCGCCAACTATGGAAACATTGATTCGCCGTGGTTATATCTGGTTTGATGGTAAAAAGATTGTCCCTTCCGAACTAGGTGATATTGTTTATGACTCTGTTGATAAATCTTTCCCTGAAATCACTAACCGAGAATTCACACATCATATTGAAGAAGATTTAGATAAAATCGAAACTGGTGAAGCCAAATGGCAAGAAGTGATTGATGAATTTTGGAAGCCATTTGAAAAGCAGTTAGCAGATGCTGAAGAGAACATGGCTAAAACACCAATTTATGATCGAGTAGCTCCGGAATTCTGTGATATTTGTGGTGCAATTATGATTATTCGTCGTTCCAAATCCGGTGAATTTTACGCTTGTTCTCGATTCCCGGATTGCCGTGGAACAAAATCAATTGTTGAAGATACTGGCTTGATGTGTCCTAAATGTGGAATCGGCCATGTTGAAGTAAAACACACTAAAAAGAATCGTGTCTTTTATGGATGTTCTCGTTACCCGGATTGTGATTTTGCCAGCTGGACAAAACCAAAAGATCCAAACGAAGTAACTGAAGCATAAAAAAATTCTGCTATCACTAGCAGAATTTTTACTCTCTTCTTAAAAATAACTTAGAAAAATGTTTTAGCAATCGGCGACAAGATAATTGGAATTGCCTTGATAAATTGGATGATTGTATAAATAAACAATCCACTAACCACTGTAAAGCCGGCCATAGCAAATGGGTTTGTCCTCAACTTCTCTTGTAGATTATATGTATCTATAATAGAAGCGTCGGTTAACATTTCCATTCGGCGTCTAGCTGACACAATCAAAGCAAAGGCGAATTGACGAATCTTATCAACAACTTGCGTGAATGATTGATTGAATTTTTCTAATGCTTGACTCTTTTTAATCTTGGAATAAACGTTTGCGGTATTAAGTGAAATGCTTTTCACATTGCGGGTAAAAAATGAATGAATTTTACCGGACAATTTGTCGTGATTACCTAGTAGATATTCACTAAAGGAACTGATTGTCCTCTTAGTTTCCTCAAACTTTTTTTGCGCAAGTTCGGCGCGATACTCAAGATTTAAACGGATTTCCTCTAGAGGATTGATTACATAAGTGTCTTGCATAATGCCAGTATATTTTGATTTAATTTTAGAAAGTGGTAAAGTTATAAACTCGTAATCATATTAAAAAAAACTTATATTTTGAATTTAATTGATGACAATTTAATCGATGAATATGCACGATATCTTAAAGTTTTTCGGCAATATTCACAAAATACTATTGACGCTTATATCTCGGATATCAACGAATTTGTGTTGTACTTTGAAACCAATGGTGGTCTGGAAAGTTTCTCCAACCTAAATAAAGGGGAAGTCAGGATGTATTTGAACAACTTATATGAACGACGATTAAGTAAAAAAACGATCGCCCGAAAAATAAGTAGTCTCAGGAATTTCTATAAGTTTTACGCTTCTAAAACTGATTTAGAAACAAATCCTTTTGAAACAATTGAGTTTAAACAGGGGACTAAAAAACTACCTGACTTCTTATATCAAAGTGAAATTGAGGAATTGTTTGACTTTTTGGAACAAAGCGATGATCCTTGGGAGAAAAGAGATTTAACTATTTTCGAGTTTCTCTACGGCAGCGGACTTCGAGTAAGCGAGCTAGCAGATTTAACTCTTAACCAAATCGATAAATCACAAAATTTACTGAATATCACAGGT
>JAISIV010000012.1 GCA_031261865.1 Lactobacillaceae bacterium
GATAGCCTGTAATCTCATACCCATCATCATAAGGATTATGGTCACTCGAATAAATATCGTTAATCGCACTCACTACTTCCTCAACACGATAGAAAATTTGCTCGTCATACCATGCTTCCGGATTAGTTAGCTCGTAACCACTCACAACGTCGAAAATGACAACACCATCTTGAAACGGCACAAGTTCAAACCCAATTCCTTGTAACTCAATATCTATCGGGTCCTGAACAATATTTTCTCGTTGTTCATCCCAAAGAACAAACTTGTAATCTTTATGAATTGCTTCAATTATTTTGTCAGGCACCATTCCCCTTCCCTTTCAAGCAGTTATTCCCATGATTTTATCATAACCGCTACCAAGCTATTAGCCAGTACAACAACTACAAAATCAATTTACTATATCAAAACTAACCTTTACAATTTGATAATTCCGCTTAACAATGATCTAATTAATATGTCTGATGTATTTTAAATTATAGATGCATTATAACTACAGAAGCCATCTGGCTATTGGAGGAACTATGAACATTTCACCAGAAACAAAAAAGCTCGAAGAAATTTTCCAAATTGATAATTTAGATAAATACGAAATCCCTGTTTACCAAAGAAACTATAGTTGGGATAAAACTCAAATCGAACAACTTTTCATTGATATTCAAGATGAAGATTCTGGCTACTATGTTGGTAACCTTTTGATTCATCCGAAAGAGGATAATTTACAAGTCATTGATGGGCAACAACGTCTCACAACACTTTCATTGCTACTTACTGCCATCTACTTAAAAGCAGTTGAACTCGAGGTTCATGGCGAGGTGGGTCCAAGAGTCTTCGCAGCTATCGACTATGAGATTCCTAAGCGCGTTTACACTCGAGATGGTGACATCAAAATACGGCTGTTGACGGATGACGCAAAACAATACCAAGAATTACTTGAAATCGTATTTGGGCCTTATAATTCTGACACAATGCGTTATGCTTCAGCGAACGCTTCAGATAATATCGCAGAATTTGAAAATGAAACTGTCGGTAAGCTCAAAAAACAAGGAATCGCGCGGAAATTTAGATATATTTACGAAACGCTTTTGAATGGCTTCACCGCCAATGATATCCTTGATTTTTACAATAAACTCAAGTCAGTTGAACTACTTAAAATCACTGTTCCTAATATCGACGATGCATACTCCGTTTTTGCATCACTTAATTCAAAAGGACTTCCTCTGACACAGCTTGATCTATTAAAAAACGAATATCTGTCACAAAAAGGAGATCCCGATAAGTGGGAAGAATTACGAAATAAATTTGTTGACGAAAACGATAAGCTCAACGAAAACAAATTCACACGCTTCATCCGTTTCTACTATGATGGACTGATGAACTTCAAAAATGCATCTTCAATCACTAAAGGCAAGATTGTCAAAGAATATCGAAACTCAATCAAAGAGGATGCTAATAACTTAATCGACAAACTTCTTGTTAGTGCTGATATCTACCTCGAAATCGATAATGAAGATAAAAATTCAAATACTTGGGACTTAAATGGGTTATCTAAACTCGACGCCTCGACGGCCTACCCACTAATTCTGTTTCTATACAAGAATAATGACATCTTAGAAATTACAGGAAGTAAGTTTGATGAAATTATCGTATACTTTGCTAAATTTTATGTCATCCGTAGTCTAACTGGTCTTCCAAAGTCTTCAAATTTATTGGCCAAAATCCTTTCTTTGAAAAACGAGCTTTCTGGTAAAGAAATCAAAGGACAAGATGTTGTCGAGTTGATCAAAACTAGCCTTAGATCCATGTTGCCAGGAGTTGAAACAATCAAAGAAGCATTAAATTCAAATATTTATAAGCAGAATTATAAACTCACACGTTTCATTCTGATTAACTTGGAACGCCAACATCAATCAAAATACTTCCAAAAAGGAAACCCCGATACGCTCGATGAATATGCTCAACAGAACGGCAAGCTAATCTGGACCGTGGAGCACGTTTTACCACAGCACCCTACCGCAGATGTTTGGGGACAAGATATGGTTGATCTTGCAGAGACAGACAAAATTGGATATCTCGGAAATTTAACATTGACACCATATAATACAGAACTAGGTAATTCAAGTTTCACTGATAAGAAGGAATACACTACTAAAGCCAATGTTTTAGTTGGTCTTGATTTACCACTTAACCTGAATGAAGACTTCATCAAACTTAATTCTTGGACTGAATCAGATATCGATGCTCGCCATCAACGCCTTGTTGAGTCCTTCCTTGAACTAGTCAAATTCTAACCACAATAAAATCCATGAGGACCTGATCCCCATGGATTTTCATTTGTTATGAAAAATCAGCTGTCAAATAATCATACAAATTCTTCTCAATTGGTGTTTCGAGTTTGAAGTCCATTTGCACAATTGGGGCGCCGTCCAACTGATCGTCTCGGTAAGCCATCGGCTGAATTTGCCCCAGATAGAGAAACTCTGAATTTTTGTCAGCATCCTTACGTCGAACCAACAAATGGTTCACGGTCGAACCATCAATAATTGGCTTAATTTCAGATGACGCGAGCGTCCGATTCTTGCGTGAGTGCCATGAGAATTCATCGCGGTCAATCAATTTATCGGCATACTGAATCGCATCTTCTGCCTTATCAAGATTGACGAATATGGGTGTCGTACCAAATTTACTCGTGTAACCACCAATGGTGGCACGTTCATCTTTTTCCCAGTTCAACAAACGACAAACATCCGTGTAAGAATAGGGTTTGCCAATCACGAGCTGGTTGGTTGCGCGATACTCTTTATTGCGAAGTTTGGCAGTTTGGATGATATCGAGTACTTGCGCTTTAAAGAAATCGTTGGTCAACATGTCTGAAAATTCCTGTGTCAGCGTGACGCGCCCATTTTCATCAAGAACCAAAGGCATTGCCCCATAAGACTTGACGTCTTGGCTTGTGAAGAAATTCAAGTTCAAAACGGAAACCGCGGAATGATAGGACTTGGTTAAG
>JAISIV010000087.1 GCA_031261865.1 Lactobacillaceae bacterium
TGAATTATCCTAATGGCAAAAAAATAGCGGAGCCGACAAATAAAAAAGCATCGGAAAAAAGAAAGAATACCGTTTTCTCTCGAAGGGGGATGCGTTTAGAATCGATGATTGATGACGCAAATGAATATTATTTGACACACGATATTGCAAACATCCATAAGAAACCCACTCCAATCACAATTGTAGATGTGGATTATAAATCTCGAAGTACTGCTAGAATCACTGACGCCTATTTCGTAAAACCCTCAACAACCGATTACAACGGAGTTTACAAAGGTTTTTATCTTGACTTTGACGCCAAACAAACGACTAACGCCAATAATTTCCCGCTTTCAAACGTCAAACAACATCAAATTGACCATCTGACCAGTGTTCTCAAAAATGGTGGCATCGGTTTTATGATTATCGAATTTAGCAAATACGACGAAGATTTTATTTTGCCGGCCAGTAACTTGTTAGATTTTTGGAGAGAGTCTTTAAAAGAAGATGGCGCAAAATCTATCAAGTATCAATGGTTTGTTGACAATACAAGCCAAATAAATAGTAAAATTTTACCTATATTTGATTATTTATCAGCAGTTGGGAGTTTATTAGAAAATGGCCGATAGAAATAACCCACCGTATAACGGTAATTTAAACAATGGACAAAATCCAAATCAACCTCGTCCTTACAACCCACAAAATAACGCAAATCAAAACGGTTCGCGTTATTTTGCCAATGGACAAAATGTGAATCGACCCATTAATCCAACTTCCAAAGAAGTTCAAAATGAAATCGCTAGAAACGTAGCTGGTGCTTCACAGCCCAACGCCAATCCAAATAATCAAAACGCTTACCAACCAAGAAATGGTGGTGTAAACCCACAACAAGCTTATCGTCCACAAAATAATAATCAACCTTATAACCCCAATGGGCAAAGTGCTCAAACCTCTCAACCAGCCACAAAAAATCAACCGGTAAACAGAACTAACTCGCCATCCAATAATTCTCGTGGAAAACAAAATAACTTGAGCTCGATGGTTAGCGGTTTGTTTAAAAACAAAAAGAACGCTCCAAAGACTGGGGATAACGGGGATCCAAACACGCCAAAAAAACCAAAACAAAAGCTAACCAGAAAACAATTAATCTGGAAAATATCCAAATGGTTCGCTACCGCTATCGACTTTTTCGAACTCGTGGGGATGGCTCTCTTCTTTACTTATGCGGCATCTGCCCCAAATATCACAGAAGCTCAATTAGCGTCTTCTACTGGAACTCAAATGCTAGATTCCAACCAAAACGTAATTTGGACTTCTTCTAACCAAGATCGCGATTACGCTGATCAAAGTGAGATTCCAACTAAATTGAAACATGCGGTTGTTGCAATCGAGGATCGTCGTTTTTACAAACACCACGGTGTTGATTTAATTAGAACAATTGGTTCGGCATTAAGTACAATCCGTTACAAATTACACCTAGGCGGGCGTCTTGAAGGTGGATCCACTCTTACTCAACAGTTAGTTAAATTGTCTGTCTTCTCAACTGCCGCCAGCGATCAAACTCTTAAGCGTAAGGCTCAAGAAGCTTGGTTAGCCATGAAAGTTGAACGAAACTTCTCAAAAGACCAAATTCTTACCTTCTATATAAATAAGGTCAACATGGGTCAAGTTTATGGGATGAAGACTGCTGCCAAATATTATTTCGGTAAAGACCTAAAAGATTTAACTGATTCCCAATACGCTATTCTGGCCGCTATTCCTAACGCTCCTTTCTTGTATAACTTATATACCAATCCTGAAGGTGTTACTAATCGTAGGAACCTGGTGCTCGACGCCGAAGTAAGTATGGGTTATCTAACTGCAAAACAAGCTGCCGATGCCAAAGCTCAATCTGTTACCGAAGGGTTGATCCCAGCTGATGATCATACTGCCGCATCAAGTTCTGATGCTCTACTCTCCGATTCTTATATTCAATCGACTCTAAAAGAACTTAAAAATCTTGGATATGATCCGTATAAAGATAATTTGAGAATCTATACCAACGAAAATACTGATTTCCAACAAGCGGTTGTCGATAACCTAAATTCAAATATCTTCAAAGAAGGTTCAGAAGCTGCCGCCACTCTTATGGATACAAATAGTGGAAAAGTGTTAGCTCAAGTCGGTGGACGAAATGTCGATATCCAATTCGGCCTTAATCGTGCTGTTCAAACCAACCGTTCTACCGGGTCTTCAATTAAACCAGTAATTGACTACGGTCCAGCAATTGAATATCTGAACTGGCCAACATATCGAACTTTACAAGACAAGAAAATTTACTATAAAGGCACAAATATTCAGGTTCGAAACTATGACCTCACTTACCATGGAAACGTGACCATGCGCCAAGCCTTGAAAATGTCTTATAACGTGCCTGCCGTTGAAACTTTTGATGCAGTTGGGGTCACAAATGTTTCTAAATTCTTAAATGGACTAGGCCTTACTAATCAAGCCAGTGATTTATATAGTTCTGAAGCTATCGGATATAACGCCTCAACTCTTCAAATGGCTGCCGCTTATTCAGCCTTCGCTAACGGTGGAACTTACTACGCGCCTCAATATATCTCTAAAATTGTGACCGCGGATGGACAAACCCATTCATACGAGAGTACAGGAACTACAGCTATGAAAGATTCAACTGCTTTTATGATTACCGACATGCTTAAAACAGTTGTTACTTCTAGTGGATCAGGTTATGCTGCTGCCGGTTCAGGTTTAAACATCGTTGGTAAAACTGGGCAAGTTGCTTATGATTCCAGTCTGAATATGCCGGATCGTGCTAATTCGGATATTTGGTTCAGCGGCTATTCCAAGAATTTTGCCCTAAGTATCTGGAACGGTTTTGATAGCCCTAATGCTGAAGGTCATTATCTAGACGGTGTAACTGCTGCTGCTTCCCCATCAATGGCTTTTAAATACATCATGGAAGCCATTCTGGCTGGCCGTGCCGATCCTGACTGGACCATGCCCGCCTCTGTAGAAAAAGTTACTAAAGCCGGCCAAACGGAATACGAAGTAAAAGGTGCCAAATGGGATGATGACGGTTTACCGCAACTCGGTGATAGTTCGTTTACTTCTACTTCCGCTGTTCCAGATGGTGCAGATGATAGCACTAGTGATTCTTCAAGTTCTGGTACGGAATCTTCTACGACGACCAGTTCTTATGGACCAAGTACATCTGAATCAGGGGTTTATGATCAAACCTCTACGACGGACGACCAAACATCCACTACTGATGGAACTCAATAATTACAAATACTCAGTCGTTAAAATTGACTGAGTATTTTTTTATCTCATTTATAATTGTTTATATGTATACATTTATTATTTATTTGGTCAAATTTTTAATCAAAATAATTACCGGTGGAATTGATGTTAGAAACAAACAAAATCTTCCACAGGACGATAATTACATTCTCGCGGGACCTCATCGGGCGTGGTGGGATCCAGTCTTTTACGCCGTAGTTTCGTTGCCTAAACGTTTCATTTTTATGGCAAAAAAAGAAAACTTTAAATTTAAACCTTTTGGTTGGTTTATTTCAAAACTAGGGGCTTTTCCTGTTGATCGAGAAAATCCAGGGCCTTCCGCAATTAAAATTCCTGTAAAAGAATTGAAAAGCGGAAATCGTTCTTTGATTATTTTCCCTTCCGGTTCTAGACATTCTTCAGAACTACTAAACGGAGCCGCTCTAATCGCTCGCCTTTCAGGAAAACCGATTGTTCCTATGGTTTATCAAGGTCCCGTCGTTTTAAAAGGGCTGTTTAAAAGACACTCAGCCGTCATAAATATCGGAAAACCGATCACTGTTGATCGAAAAGATACTGAAGATGAAATCACAGCTAAATTACAAACTGCTTTAGAACAATTGGATAAAGAAACAAATCCAGAATGGAAATATGTCGATCCTCATCCAAAACAAAGAAATAAAAAAAAATCCTGATTGATCAGGATTTTTTTTATTTCTTCATTTGTTGCATCATTTGATTCAATTGCTTTTGATTGAGTTTACGACCCATACCGGCAGCAATTTGTTGAAGCATTTGTTCGTTAACAGGAGGATTCTTTTTTAAGTAATTCTTCAAAGTGAAACGTGAGATAAACATTCCAGCAATTACTCCGATTGCGATTCCTAAAATTAACATCCAAAACCAAAATGGCATAATTCTAATCCCTTAAACCTTTCTTTTTTTGAATATCGATTACCTTTTGAGGGGTAACTTCATTACCCTCATCGTCATAAATTTGCGTCATTTCTAACTGTGACCTGAATGCTTTTCGGAAATTCTCTAAGAATTCAGCGCGCAATTCTTCTCTTTCTGCAGTCTCTTCAGGTGTTAGACCACCATCAGTTTTCGCTTTATCGGCCAATTCGTTGATGCGTTCTCTCAAAGCGTTTTGCTTATCTGTTTCTGCTTGATCAACTTCGAAATTAGGCAAATTATGTTCTTCTTCAGAATGTGAGTTATCAGTCATCAAATATATTATATAGATTTTTAATTTTATATAAAATAGCGAACATTTGTTTGTTTAATTTGTTACACTGTGTTACAAGAGGTTTATATGTCACAAACTAATCAAACTGAAATTTTAAAATTTATTTACGATACTCAAATTGAATCCGGTTATTCTCCTACTATTAGAGAAATTGGTGAGAAATTCGGTTTACACTCCACAGCAACTGTGCACGGTTACTTGGACCGTTTAAAAAAGAAAGATTACATTATTCAAGATCCCGACAAAAAAAGATCAGTAATCGTTACTGAAGCCGGTCTTGAAATGATTGGTGTCAATAAAAATGCGGGTCGTATACCAATGATTGGGGTCGTCACTGCTGGGATGCCGATTTTAGCCGTTGAGCAAGAGACTGAAGACTTCTTCCCTCTCCCCGAAAACTTAAATCCTTACGATGGAGAGTTGTTTATGCTGACAGTTTCCGGAAATTCAATGATTAATATCGGTATTTTGGACGGCGACAAAATAATTGTCAGAAAGCAAAATTCAGCCAATAATGGCGAGGTTGTTGTCGCCATGACGCAAGACTTTGGAGGGGATTCCGAAGCAACGGTTAAGCGGTTCTTTATAGAGGATGGACACTATAGGCTTCAACCGGAAAATGATGCGATGGATCCGATTATTGTAAATGAAGTTTCAATTATAGGTTTAGTCGTGGGCCTTTACAGAGATCAAATATTTTAATTCCAATCTGGCAGATATTGCTGGATTTTTTTATTTCAAACCCTAATGTAAACTAAGGATATGGCTTTCTCTGGATTATTTATACATAGTTTGTTGATTGAATTAAATCAACTATTGCAAGGCGGAAGAATTTCAAAAATTTCTGAGCCATTCAACGATACAGTTGTTTTTACTGTTCGGTCTCTCGGAAAAAATTATTCTCTTTTATTTTCTGCCAATCCCAATTCTGCACGAATACAAATTACTAACCAAAATTTACAAAATCCGATTACAGCACCAAACTTCTTGATGACTCTAAGAAGATACCTTAGTAACGGAAAAATTTTGTCAATCAATCAAATTGGCGCCGACCGAATTGTCTACCTCTTGATCCAAAACACCAATGATTTTGGTGATTTCGTTGAATATAAACTTTTCCTAGAAATCATCGGAAGTAAAACAAATATCATTTTAGTTGACTACAAAAATAAAATTATAGACGTTCTTAAACGTGGTTCTATTGAAGACGAACGGGCTTTACTCCCAGGATTAACTTATGAAGAACCAGTATCGAATAAAATAAACCCATTTGAGATCCAAAAGCCGATTGATATTAATTCTTTAGAAGGCTTCAATAAAAAGGACGTCACTTACGCAGACAAGATTGGCCTAGATAAATTCTTGAAAGGATTCAACAATCCTAAGCCGACATATGATGACGCGCAAAAGGATTATTTTGCATGGGATTATGTCGACGGTAGAATTTTTTCTGACTTCTCTAGCCTATTAGATCAGTATTATCAAGTTTCCCAAAAAAACGTCGATAACAGTGACAGTCAAAGAAAAGAACTTCTAAAAATTGTCCGAAATGAAATTAAAAAAAACAATCGTAAATTAAGTAATTTAGAACATGACCTAGAGAAATCTAAGAATGCAGATCAATTCCGAATTTATGGTGAAATTTTAACCACTTATTTAAATCAGGTACCAAACAACGTGGATTCGATAAGTCTGCCTAATTTCTATGATGATATGAAAGAAATCGCAATCCCGTTAGATGTCAAATTGACAAACAACCAAAATGCACAAAAATATTTCAAACAATACACTAAGCTTAAAAATTCTTGGAACCACATATTAGAACAACAAGAGATAACAAATCAAAACATCAATTACCTGAGCGAATTAGAATTTCAAATTGAAAATACATCAAAAAATGAGTTAGAGCAAATAGCTCAAGAAATGCAAAAATCGGGTCTTATTAAGACTAATAAAAATAAATTTTCAAATAAACCTTTAAAAGCAGCTCCTGAAAAGTTCTTAAGTTCGGATGGAACTTTGATTGAAGTTGGAAAGAATAACCTCCAAAACGAGCAATTAAGTATTAAAAACTCGAATAGAAAAGATATTTGGTTACACGTAAAAGATATACCAGGAGCGCACGTGATAATCCGAAGTCAGAATCCCAGTCAAGAAACAATTTTAGAAGCGGCAAAATTAGCGGCTTTTTTCAGCAAAGCTAAAAACAGTTCTAAAGTCCCCGTTGATTATTTACCTGCGGGAAAACTAAAAAAACCAAGCGGTTCAAGGCCTGGTTTTGTTACTTTCACCGGACAGACGACAATCATCGTTGATCCAGAGGTTGAAAATGTGGAAAGGTTGAGACAAAACTTAAGGGAGAAGGTTCGATAATTGATTACCGTTATAAGTAACTTTTTCTAAAACTTCCCCTGCAGATTGGCTAAGCGGTTTTTGGTACTTAGTTTCCATATTATTGACAAAATCTTTAAGAGACAGGTATTCTCCTGAATACACGACCGTATTAGCTGATGCAACTTTAGCAAACTCATTTGCATTATCTTTGTATGCAATAAAACTCTCAATTGGAATTTTCAAAGTATCGAAAATATTACTATTTAAATCTACTTCTGGTTTACTTTGGGTCTGAGATGAACCAGAAAGCAGAGTTAATTGGCGTTGTAAATCTTCAATTGTGGGCATCTGAGGTACTTCTTGTTTTTCCGTTTGGTCAGCGGCCGCGTTACCGTCTACCATTGTCAATCCATTTAGTTCAGCGGCATTAGTTGGTGCTGGATTTGGAGTCTGAGTCTCTGAAATTGTTTGCTCTGGTTGAGGCGTTTTTAAATTATTGATAATATCCTCAACGCTGACATCCTTATTTACTTGTTCGAGTTCGAGGCTTTGGACAACAGGTGCTCGCGATTCATTTATTGTAGGAGCCGGATTCACATTCTCTGAAACGCTAACTTCAACATCTGGAGATGTCGGAAGTACCGCACTTGAATAGAAATTCTCGATTTGTTCGATTAAAGTGAGTAATGGCACCTTAAAAAAATTTTTATATCTTCCAAAAATATCAGTACTGAAATTTTGCCTCAAGTTCTCTAATAGGTCACCGCTACTGTCCGTATACTCTCTTTCAAAAACGACAGAATATTCAGCAGGCATTATCTGTTGATTTAGAGCATCTAAAAAATTAGACGTCTCTGTCGTATAGTTAGCAACATAATATAAACCTTCAAAAAAGGGGTTTTGAAAAATACTAACCCGTGTCATTTACTTTTTTGGAGAACCTCTCTCTCAATTAAGAAGCGGATTATGAAATCATATTGTTCCTTCATTACATCATCAAAATCGTTTATGTCGACCCTTACAGAGCCGTTGGCATTTACCACAGACATATCAAATGCACTCATATCTTCATTAATAACGACTTTTAGTTTGATTGAGTTGTCAATTCCTTTTTGTGGCTCAACCATTCCGACATAATTCCAGGTTGAGGAATTGATGTTTTTTTGAAATCCTACATCTCTAAGCGTAAATAGTTTAATAGAAGGACTAAGTTCGTAAACTGCGTCGTGTTCTATTTCATTTGTTTTCGAAAAACCCATAAGCATATTATAACCGGCAGAAAATAAAAGAACTTAGTCCTAAGACTAAGTTCAAAATATTAAATTTCCAAACTGAGAAAATTTGTAGCTGCTGAAATTTCTTCATTTCTTATGGCGTGAGTGCCCTCAAATTCGAATCTTCCGACATAATAGCCTGCATCAACAAAACTTTTAACCAGAGAATCGAAGTTTTCTTGGCTAATAATAGGATCTTGTTTACCGTGACTCAAAAACAAAGCGGTTTGTAACTTTGCTTTTGGGGCGTCAAATTTTTCGAGTTCCATGGCGTGGAATGCGATGGCCTTTTTGAATTGAATTTGTCCTTTTAACAAAAGATTCAATCCAACATTAGCACCATTACTATAACCAACCATAATTAATTCTTTATTTAAATTAAAATCGGAAACTAATTGATTTATACGATTAACTAGAATCTCTTCTTCTTCATGTAATGAATTCAAATCGAAATCCATTGCTTCATCCCGCTTAAAGAAACGTGTGATTTCACCGTCCTCGATAATTCTTCCACGAATACCGATGATTGGGTTTTCTGGAAAAAGATACCTGGCGATATCCATCAATTCAGCTTCGTCGCCACCAGTTGAGTGCAGAATTAGAACTGTCTCCAATTCTTTTTTTCCACTAATGTACATGAAGTGGAACTCTTCATCAATTACGCTAACACCATGATGGATGTGTTCATGATGGTGTTGATGTTCATGTTCATGTTCATGTTCATGTTCATGTTCATGTTCATGTTCATGTTCATGTTCATGTTCATGTTCATGTTCATGTTCATGTTCATGTTCATGTTCTGAAAGATTATGCTCTTTTCCTTCAGGCACGTTCTTCATCCCCGGAATTAAATGGAACTAAGTTTCTTT
>JAISIV010000105.1 GCA_031261865.1 Lactobacillaceae bacterium
TATCGCCCTGTTATCGATGGTCTACTCTTCATCGATTCTGAGCCTGAAGAAGCCTTAGTTCAACGTCTACAAGATTACGATTTTGCTGCTAAGGAGAACGGACGTAATGCGCGTGAACGCGACGCAAATTTCATCTATTTGGAATTAAGTCTTTATGCATTGAGACACACTTATCGAGGTGGAGAAGACTTCAAACGAAAAAGCTTCAACTATGCGGTTCAAAAAATCATGAGCAACATGTCCCGAACCGATGAGAATCGCAATCAGTTCCGACGCTTTGAGACCCTACTCGCCAATGAAAAACGAGAAGTTAAGGACGATGATTATCAGGCGATGATACAAGCGATTTCGGAAGAGTATCCAGGTGAGTATTACATCGTTAAGGATTTTGTTGAAGAATTGGGGCAATGAAGAGTATCGGATTCTAATATGGCTATGATACTAACTGAAAACAGTACTTTTGCTACACGTTTATTATGAAATGAGTTGAGTGACTGAACAAATGAGAGTTACTGCAAAGCTAAAAAATTTCATGACTTGGTGTGTGGTTCTTGTTTTTCCGTGATATAATATAGCGATATTGATAGTTATAGTTAAGGAGGAATGCTCAAATGATACCAATCTCATACAATAAGCTTTGGAAAATTCTGATTGATAATAATATGAATAAGACTCAATTGAAGAATGCTGCAAATATCAGTACAAATATCGTTGCAAAGATGGGGCGAGATGAGCCGGTTTCTTTAGAAACATTGGTAAAGATTTCTTTAGTTCTACAAGTTGATATTGGAGATATTGTGGAAATTAAGAAAAACTAAATATTCAGAGTGTAAATAAATGGAGGAAGCAATATGATCACATCAGAAGAAATAAAGCGGAAATTAATGGATGGAGCAAATGAACTTCGCGGTTCAATGGATGCAAGTAGGTACAAAGACTACATGCTTGGCTTGATGTTCTATAAATTTTTGAGCGATAAGACACTGGAAACTTTTAAAGAAACATCAGGATTGGGAGTCGTTTCTGAAGAGGAATTGCTTCAATCGTATGCTGAAGCTCATGAGGCATATGGAGATAAGCTGGACTCGATGATTCAAAAAGTTTTAGGATATTATGTCTTACCAAAGCATTTATATCAAACTTGGCTAAAGGATATTAAAGAGGGAGAGTTTGAGCTTCAGAAGGTGACAGATAGCTTAAATGATTTTGAACGTACTATAGCAGTGACAGGAGATTCGGATGATTTCAAAGGTCTATTCTCTAGTTCTATCATTGATATGACTAATACAGCCTTGGGGACCGACTTAACCAAGCGAAGTAAAAATATTAAAGATTTGATCTTATTGTTTGCTGATTTGAACATGGTTGAGCTTCAGGATGGAGATATACTAGGGGATGCTTACGAATATTTAATTGGACAATTTGCATCGGATGCAGGAAAAAAAGCTGGTGAATTTTATACCCCACACCAAGTCAGTGAAGTTATGGCGCGAATTGTTTCAAAAAATGAAGATATTTCCTCGATTTATGATCCGACTGTGGGTTCAGGTTCTTTACTACTTACAGTTAGCAAACACCTCAATAAACAAAATAAAAAAGATTTAAACTATTATGGACAAGAGTACATTACGGAAACATATAACTTAACTCGAATGAACCTACTCTTACATGGGGTTCGTCCTGAAAAGATGAATATCAAAAACGGAAATACCTTGGCACATGATTGGCCTGAAGACCCACAACGTCCAAATGAAGGAGTTCAGTTTGATGCTGTTGTGATGAATCCACCCTATTCAGATAAAAAGTGGAACAAGCGTGAAGATAAACCGTTAAAGGTGAGCGATCCTCGTTTTGCAGATTTCGGTGTGCTTCCTCCTGATAATAAAGGCGATTTTGCTTACTTAATGCATGGGTTATATCATTTAGGTCAAAAGGGGATAATGTCAATTGTTCTTCCACTTGGTGTTTTGTTCCGTGGAGGGGCAGAGGGAGAAATCCGTAAGAGGTTAGTGGATAAGAACTATGTAGATGCGATTATTGGGTTACCAAATAGCCTGTTTACGAATACAAGTATTCCAGTTTGCGTTATTATTTTGAAGAAAAATCGTGATTTAACTGCTCCTATATTGATGGTAGACGCATCCAACAGTTTTATTAAAGTTGGAACACAAAATGTACTTCAAGAAAAGGATATAGCAAAAATCGTTGATGCCTATGTAGAAAAATCTGAAATTGTAGGTTATAGTCATCTAACAAGCAGAGAAGAAATTCAACAAAACGATTACAACATGAATATTCCGCGGTATGTTGAACCTATCAATGATGATGTTCCGCAAGACGTGGATGCACATCTTTATGGTGGCATCCCAAGTCAGAATATTTCGGAACTTAGCGTCTTAAACCATATTGTTCCAGAAATTATGAAGTCAAGTTTTAGTACGGTCCGTTCAGGATATGTTGAGATGAACAAGGAATTCTTACTTTTTTCAAAAGAAGTATTATCTAATACCGTGGTTATTGAGCAAACTAAAAAACTTAATAATAAAGTTATCGACTATTCAAATCGTTGGTATAAAAAACTAAAAACACTTGGCAAATCTACTGAGTTACGCTTAATTGAAGAAGAGATGTTAACTGAAATTAAAGAAATACTTTCAGCGTTTCCAGATATTGATGTTTATGATGGGTACCAGATAATTGCCAAAATTTGGAAAGAAGCATTAGCTCATGATTGTGAGTATATCGTGTTGAATGGTTTTTATGATTC
>JAISIV010000022.1 GCA_031261865.1 Lactobacillaceae bacterium
TTAACAGATAAGTATGCTGAAACCGGAACCATAATTCCGTTAGCAAGCAAGAACCAAGAAGTTGCTTCTTGAGCAGTTGCTAAGTTGATATTAAAATCTTTCATCAAAGTTGGCACAGCAGTTCCAAGACTAGTCTGCATGAGCATACCGGCGAAGGTGGCAACCAACATAATGACGATAAACATAACACGAGAATATGGTTTTCCGTGAATGTCTAATGGTTTTTCATTATTCATATTTTTTCTCCTTATAAAGTTTCGAATCGATTTTTTGGATAAGTTGCGCCATTTGTCCAACATTGATAATTCTTAAATCATGCATCGCACGAGATGTCAAAGTATAAAACAAACGTTTTTCTTCTTTGGGATCATATTGTGCATCTGAAACATTTGGCAAAATCACTGCATCGAATTCCAATCCTTTAGCTAGATAACTAGGTACCACAATGAGTCCAGTTGTTAAGCGTTGGTTTTCGCTAATAATCAAGTTATTAGGAAGTTCGGCAGCTTCCAATAATTCATGAATTTGTCGAGCTTGGATTTCGTCTTTAGGAATGACTGCAACGGTCGCATTATCTTGTTCTAATTCATTGACTAACTCTAACAGAACATCGCGCTCAATTCTAGTATTAGGAACTTCGTATACGGTTGGCAGTTCACCGGATCTCTCAAATGAAACAATTTGGTCAGTATTGCCGAGAATTGCAGAAGAAAAATCACTGATTTGTTGAGTAGAACGGTAAGTCTGATTGAGTTTAATCGTACGGACAGTTTGATTTTCAAAGAGTGACTTTAATTCGTTTTCAAGATTTGACGCTTCATCCCCTGTAAAAATAGCCTGATTTAAGTCTCCGAGCAAAGTGTATCGTGCTTTAGGAAAACTATGTTTTAAAAATGCTAACTGTAAAGGTGTGTAGTCTTGAACTTCGTCAATAAATACAAAACGAATATCATTTTGTCCATGGCGACCCGTGATTAAGTCATACAGATATAAATAAATGGCCGAATCATTGGTAGACAATTGTTTCTTTTTCAAATTAGCAACCGAAGTCTTTAGGGAATCCTCTAACTCTTCTCTACTTAAATTGAATTCTTGTAAATCCGCATTGTCTAACAACCAAACAAAAAAATCAGTAAAAATTTGATTTGGATTCAGGAATGAGGCGCGTTGAATCCGTTTTTCTATTGGTTGAAAGGCCTGTTTAACAATTTTTTTGGCTAGTTGTCTTTTCTCTTTTTCTTCCGAATCGAACTCTCTGTTATTTGAATCCCCAAGTAATTGGGTAATCTCTGCGGTTGTTAGTAATTGAATTGCTTCTTCAACCCATGGAGCATCGAGTTCTTGAGCGTATCGTTTGTTTAAAAGTTTTGATAATTCAGTCTTGGTACCGTCAAGTCGTTGAAAAACGGTATATCCATCGTGGAAGGAATAATAGATATCCTTAATTTCGTCGCCAGAAATAACAACATGGTCGGCGGTTTTTAGGTTTCTGAAAGTCAAACCCGTTTTAGAAAGGTGCTCAATAAACTGATTAATATAATCGACCATTTTGAGATCACCCTTAAAGTGTTCGATTTTACGGTGTTCTTTATTATTGTCGACCTCGAAACGATTAGCCAGACTTTGAACCGCAATTTTTGGAAGACGGTAGTTTACAAATTGGTAGAAAGTCATTTGAACCATGTTCTGCTCACCTAATTCAGGGAGAACTTGGTTGACATAATCATTGAACAACTGATTAGGACTGAACATGATGACTTGTCCAGCATTAACATTGCCGCGGAATCGATACAACAAGTAAGCCACGCGTTGAAGGACAGCAGCCGTCTTTCCGGAACCAGCAGCACCTTGAACAAATAACAAATCGGAATCAGTATCACGAATGATTTGGTTTTGTTCTCTTTGAATAGTGGTGACAATCGACTTCATCTTAGCCGATGAATTATGCGAGAGTGCATCCAATAGCAGTTGGTCACCTATCGTTTCTTCAGTATCAAAAACAGATGTGATTTGTCGATCTTCAATTTGGAATTGTCGTTTTAAATTGACGTTGGCAACTTTGGTACCAGTTGGTGTTTGATATTCAACGTTACCTAATTGGCCATCGTAATAAATGGATGAAATCGGCGCACGCCAATCGTAGACCATGTATTCATCGGAAGACTTCGCGAACGAACTAATCCCGATATAAATAGTTTCTTTGTTCTCAGCATCTTCATCTTTAAAGTCGATTCGCGCAAAGTATGGTTTGTCGATCTGTTTATTTAATGTTTCGAGTCGGCGCTCAGAAGAATTGAGGGCATTTTCTCTTTGTTGAATTTGTTGTTGTTGTTGACGAATGGAACTGGCCGTTTCAACTATGGCATTATAATCACCTTGTTTAAAACGGACATCACTCCATGCATCATCAATATCTTTTAATTTACTCTGATCAGATTTTATTTCCTGCTCAGATTTTTTTATTTGATTTTTGATTTCATCAATCACCTCTTGAAGGTGAGATTGTTCTTGTAGTTTAATATCGTCGTTCATTTTGCCTATAAAATTATACTCCCGATTACATTCGTGTAAAATTTATTTATGGATAATAAAATCAACGTTTATTTAGTTAGACACGGACAAACCTACTTCAACTTATTTGGCCGTTTTCAGGGTTGGTCAGATATCGAATTAACCGACAAAGGAATTGAAGATGCTCGAGACGCCGGTGAGCGGTTAAAACGAGTTCACTTCGACGATGCTTATTCATCAGATTTAAGTCGTGCCTATGACACTGCACAATATATTTTGAATGCCAATAAAAATGAATCTCCGGCACATCCAACGACGTTGAGAGATTTTCGAGAAATCTTTTTTGGAACTTTTGATGGTTTGCCATCTGAAGAGGTCGTTTCTACTATTGATCCTAATTTGACTAGCTATAATAAGTTAATTGAAAAATACGGTTCGGATGAAACGTTGAATTTATTCAAAGAAAAAGATCCCAACCACTTGGCAGAGAATTCTTCTGAATTTTGGAAACGTATCAACCATGGATTTGCGGAATTGGTTGAAACACATCCGGTTGGTGGAAATATATTGTTAGTCGCTCACGGTAGTGTGATTCGGGCTTTGGGCGCAAGATATAAAGATCCAAAATTAGCTACTCATCCAATTGGCAATGGCGCGGTTACTTTAATTGAAATCGATCAATACAATAACTTAGAAATTGTCGATTTCAATGATGAGACTAAGAATTGGTGATGTTATAACTAATTTGTAAAGTTTTCCGAGGAACACCTCATAAAAAAGCATCCACGGCAATGGGTGCTTTTTTTGTTCTTCTTTTTTGTTTTAAACATGTCAGATTTAAAAATGAGATATTAATAACCATACGAATCCGGTGAAGTACCTTGGTCGTCGACAATTTCAACGATTATAGCCGGGAGTGTGATACTTCCCCCAAAAGTTGAATCGTAGGTAATCGTATCTGCTGAAATACCGGATATCGTCAATAAATCATTCTCAAGAATTCGACCATCATTTAATAATGATTTATCAATTTCTACATATACAACCGAGTCATAATCTCCATTAACTGCTAATCGAACCTGGGTTTCGGAATTAGTTTCAATTACCTGAATTGCTTTACCCCTAAATTGAACTTTTTTACCCACAAAACTCTTTGGATTTCTAGCAATCTGTTCATAGGTGACGCCTGTTTGATAATTAGCAGGATCTTCTTTAGCTGCAAGACTTGAAGATACTGATGAAGCACGTTCCGAAGCGGAAGAAGCCGCTTCTGGTGATTGTTCTTCAGCTTCTGAGATTGCCTTTTTCTGTGATTCACTTCCAGCTATTGATGCCGATTTCGCTTCAGGCGACTTCAACCATCTAGAAAATTCTCGTTCCGCGGTTTTTGAACTTGAAATTGTCGCCAATTTCTTTAATTCCTGCTTACTAGGTTGACTAATTACAAATGCAAGCGCAACAAATAGGGTAGCGAAAAACGCTGATAGAAAAATCGTTATCAACGAAATTTCTTTACCAAGGATCTTGATTTTAATCTTAGTTATTTTACTCATTTTTTATTTCAATCCCAAAAATTTTTTTGCAGTTTTTGTCGTACTTGTAAAGATAAAACTGATTAACTATTAGTTAATCGCGCAAAATACAGTTATAAAAAGTCAAGACCAGGAATCACGTCTAAACAAAAAACTTCGGAATAACATTTCCGAAGTTTCAAGTTAAGTATTAATTACTTAGTTGTGATGACAACATGTTTGTCGTCGTCTTCTCCATCTAACTTAGCCACCAATTCCTTAGCATCTAGGTTTTCAAGATAGAAGTCAGTCACATTGTCGCGAATTTGTTGTTCAATTACTCGACGTAGTGGACGAGCACCCATGGCTTCATCATATCCTTCGTCGATTAAGAAATCTTTAACATCATCTGGGACTTCCAAAGTAATTTCTTTTTTAGCCAAAGTCTCATTAACATCATTAATCATCAAGTCAACAATTTGCTTCAAGTCTTCTTTTGAAAGATGACTGAATTCCACAATGGCGTTGAAACGATTCAAGAACTCTGGACGGAAGTATGGCTTGATCTTATCCATAATTGTTTGATCCTTATCGTCATCTCCGGTAATGGCTTCATTTCCGAAACCAGCATTACTAGTAGCTATGATAACTGTGTTCTTAAAGTTAACAACGTTTCCTTGTCCATCGGTTAAGCGACCATCATCGAGTACTTGCAAAAGTAAGGTAATCACTTGTGGGTTTGCCTTTTCAATTTCATCGAACAAAACAATTGAATAAGGATTACGACGAACCTTTTCAGTCAAAGTATTTTGATTGTCGTCATATCCAACGTATCCAGCGGTAGTTCCGATTAACTTTGAAACGGCCGTTAAATCTGAATATTCGGACATATCCAAGCGGATAACCGCATCCTTTCGCCCGAACATGTCGTAAGCTAATTGTTTAGTTAATTCAGTCTTACCAGTTCCAGTAGGTCCAACGAATAAGAATGATCCAATTGGACGGTTTCCTTCATCAAAACCAGCACGGTTACGACGAATTGCGCGACTAACTGCTTCAACGGCTTCGTCTTGTCCGATTACTCGACCAGAAAGACGTTCATTCATTGTCTTCAAACGTTCAATATCGCTGGCTCCCATTTGAGAAACAGGGATGCCAGTCAAACGTTCAACAGATTCAGCAACATCATTGACAGTTGCAACAACTTTTTCAGGTTCAGCATTATCTTCAATTTGCTTTTGAAGAGCTTCGATTTTATTCTTAGCTTCCAAAGCTTTTTGATACTCTTGCTTGTCGGCAGCTTCTTGTTGTTCAGCGCGCGCGGCTTCCAAATCCTTTTCAAGAGTGACTGTATCAGTTACAGGATTCTTAGCGCTTAAGTGAGCAGCAGTCATATCAACCAAGTCGATTGCCTTATCAGGTAATGAACGTTGTGGAATATACTGCACTGAATAATCAACTGCAGCTTTCAAAACTTCATCAGGCAAAGTTACGCTGTGATGATTTTGGTATAGATCACGAATACCTTGCAAAATATTAAACGTATCATCAGCACTAGGTGCGTTAACTGTTACTTCATTGAAGCGACGAGCCAAGGCGGCATTTTTCAA
>JAISIV010000036.1 GCA_031261865.1 Lactobacillaceae bacterium
ACTCGTGGATACGGTATCTATAACCACACTTATCTTGACTATCGTCCAGTTATCACTAACTGGAACCCAGGTCGTCGTAACGGAACTTTGGTTTCTATCAACCAAGGACCAGTTACTACTTATGCCATCATGCAAGTTGAAGACCGTGGTGAAATTTTCGTTGATCCAGGTACTGAAGTTTATGAAGGTATGATTGTTGGAAAGAACTCACGTGATAATGACATCTCAGTTAACATCACTCGTGCCAAGGCACAAACTAACGTTCGTTCTTCAAACAAGGACCAAACTGCTCAAATTAAGACCCCAACTCATTTGACACTTGAAGAATCTCTTGAATTCTTGAACGATGATGAATTAGTTGAAGTTACTCCTGAAAACGTTCGTTTGCGTAAGATCATTCTTGAAACAAACGCCCGTGAAAAAGCAGCAAAACGTAGAAACGGATAAGGAGCTTAGCGACTATATCCGATCTACCTACTTGGTAGAAACGGATAAGGAGCTTAGCGACTATATCAGTTCTACCTACTTGGTAGAAACGGATAAACCAATACGCTATGAATTCCCGCAGAGATGTGGGAATTTTTTGTATAGTTTTTTCTATGAAAGAAATCTCAATAGAAGAAGCAAAATTACGTGGTGTTGAAATGGTAAACACGGAAATGGATAATGGTGAAATTCGTTACCGAATAGTATCTGATGACGGGTCTTCGTATGCAAGAACTGTCGCGACCGAAGATTCAGAATGGCAAAATAGCCATGTTCATCATCAACATCAAGAAATGTATGTTGTTCAAAAAGGTTGGGTAATTCTCGCAGAACTAATCGACCATAAATTAGTTCAAACTAGATACAAAGCGGGCGATTATTTTTTATCGAAAATCGATATCCCTCACAACATGTATCTTTCCGCTGGTTCAGTGACGCATGCCGTCAAATTTGGAGTTGGAGAATATTCGGATTGGGAAGCAGTTCCTGAGTTAGATGACTTAATCTTTGAGGAAGTGGAATACCGCGACTTATGGTGATTGTGGCAAAACGCTCCAATTGTGATTCTTTGTCTTAAAATTAACTAAGAAAATAAAAAGGAAGAAGTATTCATGATTTTCGCACTTGCGGCTGCATTGGCCTGGGGTTCAGTTGGAATTATTTCAACATTGATGGGAGGCCGCTCAAGTCAACAAACGTTGGGGACGACCTTTGGCGCTTTAATATTTGGATTATCGGTAATGTTTATTTGGGTTATCCCCAATCATGTAACGATGGATTCTCATATTTGGATTACCGGTCTGGTTTCGGGTTTGTTGTGGACTTTGGGTCAAGCTGGTTTATACGTCGCCTATGGTGCTATCGGTGTTTCTGAAGCCTATCCCTTATCTGTTGCAGGACAATTAGCGGGGAATGCTCTTCTTGGTGCCGCTTTACTGAGTGAATGGAAAACTAGCACCGCTTGGGTTGTTGGTCTAGTAGCGGTTGTCGTGATTGTTGTTGGTGCGATGTTGATTTCAGCTCCCGCTAAGAAAACTGAATCAAACCTTGCAACCTCAAATCCAAAAATGTCTCAAGGTCTAGTAGCGGTTGGAATCTCAACGCTTGGATACATGGCTTACTTTATAATTCCAAATCTGTTCAGCAAATTTGGTTTTATTTCTCAACAAGTCAGGGATGCTAATCACGGAATTAATTACATGACTTCGATCATTGGACCTCAGTCAATCGGACAAGTGATCGGGGCTTTTATTATTGTCATTTTTGTTCTCAAAGATTCCAAAAACATGTGGAAAAAAGCAACTTGGAAAAATATTACAACCGGTTTAGTTTGGGCTTTAGGGAATCTGCTTTTCTTATTAGCGGCAGGCAATCCGAGTGTCGGACAAACAACTGCTTCAACTCTCTCTCAATTAGGGATTATCGTTGGAACATTTGGTGGAATCCTCGTGTTGCATGAAAAGAAAACTAAAGACCAATTATTAAAAATTGCAATAGGTACGGTCTTAGTCATCATTGGTGCGTTTGTTATTTCCAAGTTATAAAAGTAAAATAAATTTGTGAAACTTCGTGAAAAAAAGGTGTTGTGAGTCTAAAAAAATTCACACATTCTTTTTTTATTTCGTTTTAATATTAAATAAATTAGGTTTTTTTGTGGAAGGAGTGCGTATTTTAGATGAGAAAAAAGTTATATAAATCAGGTAAAAATTGGGTTGTCGCTGGGACATTAATTGCTGCAGCTGCCGGTGTTAATACTGTCATTCTTGGTGATGATGCTGGTCAGGTTAATCAAACTAAAAATGTTGCTCAAGTTGCAACTAAAGAACAGTCGGTTAATACTGTCGCTCGTGAATGGGTAGCTAATACCACTGAAACAATCTCTAGGGCTGTAAAATCCCAAGGTATAAACGGTGGTTCATTAGAATCTTACGTAGTCCAATGGGGAGATACTTTATCTAAACTTGCTGAGGTTTTCAACACTACGGTGAGTGATTTGGCATCCCGTTTTAACATTGTTAATCCCGATATGATTTATTCAAATGTCACGATGGCAAATCAACATTTGTTTAATTACCTTCAGAATGTTGCTAGCGGTCAAACTTCGTCACAATCTGATTCTTCTCTTAATCGCTACGTTGGGTCAAATAACTCTTCAAGCCAAAGCAATACTGGGACTTCAACTTCTAGTGGTGCGAATAAAGTAATCACGTCAACATCTCCAAACTCACTCGTAAGTTCGAGCTCGACTTCTGCGTTTTCTTCGAACTCTAGTCTGATGTCGAGCGGCACTACTAATTCGAGTTCAGCTAACTCTGTTAGTTCAAGCGTCATTGTTAGCTCCACTTCATCTAACTCTAATAGTAGTTCTGCCTCAGTGAGTTATTCATCGAACTCTGTTTCGAGTTCAGCTGTTGCAAGTGGTTCCACGAGTGCGCCAACTTCAAATAGTTCCACATCCAATACGCCAAGTTCCTCAAGTGTTTCTACTTCTTCAAGTTCAACGGTAACTTCATCTAGCTCATCAAGCGCTTCTAGTTCAGTCGCTTCTAGTTCATCCGTTCAGAGTTCTTCTCAAAGCTCATTGGCTGTTTCTAGTTCAAATGTTGTCTCATCTTCTCAAAGCTCTAACTCCGTATCTTCGTCAAGTTTGGTAAGTTCTTCTGTTGTCACTTCTTCATCACAAAGCTCGTCTGTGATTTCAAGTTCGTCTAGTCAAACCAGTTCTTCAGCATCGTCATCAACTTCAACCCTTCCAAGTTCAAGTTCTGTTGTTTCTAGTGCTTCAAGTTCTGCGATTGTCAGTTCTTCTGTGGTAACTCCTAGTTCTTCAACTTCTCAAAGCCAGAGTTCTGTGGTCTCTAGTTCAGCAGTCTCAAGTTCTAGCCAAAGTTCAAGTGTAATTAGTTCAAGTATTGTGGAGTCTTCACTTTCTTCATCTGCTTCTCAGATCCCATCAACACTTCCTAGTTCTTCATCACAAAGTACAAGCAGTAGTTCAAGTATCATCGACTCTTCTTCTGTTTCGGTAAGCGTTTCTGCCTCTCAAAGTGCTTCGCTATCGACTTCCATCAGCAATAGCGTTAGCTTAAGTAATTCGGCATCGTTATCCAGCAGCATTGCTTCAGTTTCGGCAAGTCAAAGTGCGAGTTTGAGTACCTCAATTAGTTTGTCGACTTCCACGAGTCTTAGCGCATCAGCTTCAACCAGTACAAGCGTTTCGCTCTCAAATAGCGTCGTAGCTTCTGCAAGTCAATCTACTTCAACAAGCATCAGTCTTTCTAACTCGACATCTGCAAGTCTTAGTGCTTCAACTTCGAGTTCGATTGCAGCCGTTTCTTACAACGCTAGGGTTTTCGTTCCAAGTGGATTTAATTCAGCAATATATTCTGGTGTGGACGCTACAAGCACTGATTCACAAACACAAGCCAAGAATTCTTATGTTTCATCAATTGCCAACACTGATACAACAAAAGTTGATATCGGAAGCGGTAGTGTGGCTCTATTGACTTCCGCTCAACAAGATGAGCTGAATAGTTATGCTTTGGATGTCGTTAATGCTTATCGCCAATACTATGGACTCCCTGCATACACATATAGTTCTGTTGATGGACAAATCGGCGATCAAATTCTATCCGATCGTTTGAGTGCGGGAAATTATAACGAACACACCATTTCTTCTTACATGGGCGAATATCCAACGTATGATCAAACAACTACTTCAGTTCTTACTGCAGCCGGTATATATGCACCCGACCAAGACCAAGCTGCAGGTACTACTGAGAAGTTGAGTTTGACTAGTGGTGAAAATATTGGATGGCAAAGTATGCTTACATCCAGTCAAACAACCATGGGTGCTTTAAAGGCTAAGATTTATGCGTCAATTTGGGGAATGCTTTACACTGATTCAGCTTCGAGCTGGGGTCATCGAAATAATTTCTTGATGGATGGTTTTTCAGATATGGTTATGAGGGTACAACCGGCGCATGATAATTCGGCTGTTACTTATTCATATACTGTTGAAACCGGTTACAACGACGCGAACGGTAATTTTGTTTCAACTGGAACTAAATCTTACTCGTCAAACCTAGCGGTCGGCTTCGTCTTCAATTTCTGGGGACTATCAAGTACGACTACGACAACCGCCTAATTAGGCGGTTTTTCTTTACAGTCAATCAAGGCGGGTTGTATACTAGATTAGTTAGAAAAATATAGGAGTTAATTATGAGTTTATTTAGTGTATTAGATTTGTCACGTTTTCAATTTGCGATGACAACAATCTTCCACTTTTTCTTTGTTCCGCTTTCAATTGGAACAGGGTTAATTGTTTCCATTATGGAAACTTTGTACGTTGTCAAAAAAGATGAAATGTACAAAAAAATGGCCCGATTTTGGGGAAAAATTTTCCTCCTAAGTTTCGCCGTTGGTGTCCCTACTGGTATTATTCAAGAATTCCAATTTGGGATGAACTGGTCCGATTATTCTAGATTCGTTGGAGATATTTTTGGCGCTCCCTTGGCTGTCGAAGCCCTAGTTGCATTCTTTGCTGAATCTACATTCATCGGTCTTTGGATGTTTACCTGGGATCGCTTCAAGCCATGGGTTCACGCCCTCTTTATTTGGGTAACGACTTTTGCTTCAGCTATTTCAGCTTTGTGGATCCTTGGTGCCAATTCGTTTATGCAAAACCCAGTTGCCTTTGCAATTGATGGCAAAATGAATCGTCTTAAATTAGTTGATTTCTTCCAACTAATTACTAATCCCCAATTAGGATTTGAATTTTCCCACGTTTTGTTCGGCGCTTTCGTCACTGCCGCATTCGTTATTGTAGGAATGTCAGCATTCCGTTTGCTTAAATCTGAAAAGCTTGGTGCCGAATTGACTTTGTTCTACCGCAAGTCATTAAAGATTGCAGCTATCGTGGGTCTCTTAGGTTCGCTTGGTTCAATCGCATCAGGTGATGCTCAAACCCAATTCTTAATGAAGCAACAACCAATGAAGTTCGCTGCAATGGAAGGTGTCGACAATACGCTCGATTCTTCTAAGCGTGACGATAAAGCTGAACCGTGGACTGTTATTGGATTCTGGAATGCCAAAACTCATAAGTTCGTTGGTAAAATCGAAGTTCCTTATGCGCTTTCTATTCTTGGTAACCACTCTCTTACCGGCGGTAAGACTGTTGGTATGAATGAATTAAATAAGCAACTCCAAAGAGAATACGGAAACCAGTCCAAAGATTATTACGTTCCTGTAAACACTGTTTTCTACTCATTCCGTGTGATGGCTGGAGGAGCAGGTCTAGTATTCTTGCTTGCAATTCTTGCTTTGTACTTCAATCGAAAAGATGGGAAGCAATTGCTCAAATACCGTTGGTTCCTTTGGATTTTAGGAATTGCAACCTATTTGCCATTCGTGATCAATTCAGCCGGTTGGTTGATTACCGAATTAGGACGCTATCCTTGGACAGTTTACGGATTGTTCACAACTGCTGATTCAGTTTCACCAAATGCCACTGTTCCTGGATTGTTATTCACTAACGGGATTTTCTTCCTAGCGTTTGGGTTGCTTGGAATTGCAATGATTGTCTACGCACGACGTGTATTACACGCTGGACCCGATGATGTTGAATATGAAACACTTGCAAAAGATAAGAAAGGAGAAGCATAATGTCTGAATTACAACTACTTTGGTTCGTACTAATTGGAGTTTTGTTTGCAGGATTCTTCTTTCTTGAAGGATACGATTTCGGTGTTGGTATGCAATTTATCACCAATGCCCACACCAAAGAAGAAAGAGAACAACTTTATAGCTCGATCGGACCTAACTGGGATGCTAACGAAGTTTGGCTATTGACTGCCGGTGGTGCCATGTTTGCTTCTTTCCCGTTCTGGTATGCTTCATTATTCTCTGGTTTTTACATCATGCTTTTCATCGTTTTGATTGCATTGATTTTCAGAGCAGCTTCCTTCGAATTCCGTGATCAAGTTCAAAAATACGTTTCTCAACGTGCTTGGGAAAGAACTATCGGTATCAGTAGTTTCGTTGCTCCATTTTTCTTAGGTATGATTTTTACTGCAATGGTTAAGGGAATGCCAATCGATGCCCATGGTGACATTTACGGTGGCTTTTTCGACTACGTGAATATCTATTCTCTAGTTGGTGGAGTGGCAGTTGCTCTTATGAGTTACATCCATGGTTTGAATTTCACTAAGTTGAAAGTTGAAGGCCGTCTATATGATGTAGCAACAAAACAACTTAAGTTCGCATATCCTTTACTAATTGCGGGTGAAGCGTTGTTTGCAGTATTAACATTCTTCATGACTGATTTGTTCCAAAACAATCCCGTTTGGGAATTCATCATTTGCCCAGTGATTGTAGTAACGACTTTGTTAAGTTGGTTTGCCTCAGCTAAAGGTAAAGAAGGTTTTGCTTTTGTTACTTCTGGTTTAATTCTTGCCGAATTAGTTGCTTTCTTGTTTGCAGGTTTGTTCCCACGTGTCATGGTTGGAAATAATCCAAAGTTCAGTATTTTAATTGAAAACGCCTCAAGTTCTACTTATACTCTTCAAGTTATGTCGATTGTAGTGTTGATCGCTTTGCCAATCACTCTGGCTTACCAAATTTGGAGTTTCGTAGTCTTTGCCCGTCGTTTCAAATCGAGTAAATAATTATGTTTGATAAAAGTATTTTTAAGTTACCTAAAATAAATACTTTGTTTTTGAAGCTTGCAGTGCTGAGTACATTGCAAGCTTTTGCTATTATTTTAGGTTCTCTTAGTTTAAGTGAAAGTATTGTCATTTTTTGGACAAACTTCAAAAAAGAGAATATTCCAAGTTCGATTATTCTATTCTTGGCCCTCACGGTGGTCGGGTTTAGTCTAAATTTTGGAATCGAGTATTTTAAGAATCTCACCGCGCAAAAATTTTCGAATGATTCGGTTGCTATCCTTCGCACAAAATTAGTCAATAAGGTTACTGAATTTGGTGAGTCAACTCCATTAGAATTAGGACGAGGACACTTGCTAGAACTGCTTAACAGTGGTTTAAACCAGATTAAAACTTATTTTGAATTAATTTTCGTTAAAGTTATCGACTTAAGTATTACCCCTTGGGCCTTTTTGGTTTCCATGTTTTTCTTCGATTGGAAGTTAGCTTTATTCTTGTTATTGATATTTCCGGTCATCATCATTTTCTTCGTAATTTTAGGATTGGCTGCTCAAAGTAAAGCGGATGAGGAATATGCAAATTTCACTAAATTAAATAATCAATTTAATGACGTTTTGCACGGGCTGCAGACACTAAAACAATTGGGACTCGGTAGAGTCTTTGCTGAAAAAATCTACCAGACATCTGAAGATTACCGGAAGACAACCATGCGAACACTTCGTATTGCAATCACAAGTACTTTTGCTTTGGATTTCTTTACAACTTTATCAATCGCCGTAATTGCTGTTTTTCTAGGCTTTAATTTAATAGACGGTAAGATCTCACTTTTCCCAGCATTGAGTTTTTTAATTTTGGCACCGCAGTATTTTCTTCCTTTGAGAAATTTTGCAGACGATTATCACGCCACTCTAGATGGAAAAAACGCCTATAAAGAAATTAGTGAAGTCGTTAGTGCGCCTAGCAACGTTGTGGATCAACTTTCGATTCCTAATTTAGATAAACAAATCGAACTTAGTGTTGTCAATTTTAACTATCAATATTTAAATTCTGAATCCGGTCTATCTGAGATTTCTTTTGATATTCCAAAAAAAATGAAGGTTGGGATAGTTGGACTCTCAGGTTCCGGTAAGACTACTTTAATTAACAATATTGCTGGTCTCTTACCCGGTTTCGGTCAAGTAAAAATCAACGGCGCTAATACCGATACTTTTTTAAATAATGATTGGCGTAAAGAGATTGTCTACATTCCACAAAACCCCTTTTTGTTTTCTGGAACGATAAGAGACAACCTCAAATTAATTGATGATTCACTAACTGAACAAGAAATGGAACAAGCCTTAGCAGAGGCTGGGATTGAAGATTTAGGTCTCGATTTCATTATTCAAGAATTCGCACAAAATCTTTCCGGCGGACAAGCTCAACGTGTCTCAATAGCTAAGGCTTTTCTCGCTAGTCAAAATAAACAGATTATCTTATTAGACGAACCAACGGCTCATTTGGATTTAGAGACTGAATTGTCAATCAAAAAATCGATGCTACGTTTGTTTAAAAATAAGTTAGTCTTTTTTGCCACTCATCGTTTGCATTGGGTAAACAATTTCGATTATCTCTTAGTTATTAAGGATGGCCGAATAGTCGAACAAGGTAAACCGGCAGACTTAAAAAAGCAGACTAAAAGCTTCTTGAATCAAATGTTAAAGGAGAGCGAACTATGAAAAAATCCAAAACTTGGTTAAGTTCTTTGTTTGTTGGTAATAAAAAGAACTTGTTTTTATCCGGTTTCCTTTCTTTTATGATTACTTTTTCGACGTTGGCTTTGATGTTTGTATCTGGATATTTGATTTCGAGATCTGCTCAAAGGCCAGAAAATGTCTTGATGGTTTATGTACCGGTAGTTTTAACACGTGCATTCGGAATTTCTAGACCAGTATTTAGATATCTACAACGGTTGGTAAGTCATAACTGGGTGCTTCGATTGGTTTCTAAATTACGTCAAAAACTTTTTATTCTAGTTGAAAGCAATACCGACGTTATTAGCAAAAATCAAACCAC
This sequence comes from Lactobacillaceae bacterium, assembly GCA_031261865.1. GTDB lineage: Bacteria > Bacillota > Bacilli > Lactobacillales > Lactobacillaceae > Oenococcus. The sequence continues at coordinate 9,201 of JAISIV010000036.1, forward strand.
TGCAGAATCTTTTTCTCTACTCAATAACGACATAGATGAAATTCAAAATCTTTATTTGAGATCAATTTTTCCAACAATGGCTGGAATCTTGGTTTACATATTCGTCCTAATTTTTATCGGTGCCTTCAATTTGCAATTATTAATTTTGTGGCTCATCGTCGTTATCTTAATTGGAATTGTTTTCCCAGTATTCATGTACGGATATATGAAGCCAAAAATATTCGATCAAAAAAATCGCCAACAATTTTACTTAGACGATAGTCAAGAATTGGTTGATGGTTTTTTTGAATGGCAGTTGTCTGGCAATTCTGAAAAAATTAAACACCGCACCCAACAGAGTTTTGAAAAACTAGGAAGCATTAAAGATAAAAATAAACAGATTGGTTTTAGAAGAGATTTAATCGTAAATGTTGCCATTATTTTTGTCACCGCAATTACCGTAGCTTTAATTGGGAATGCAGCTCATGCGGGATCTATCGATGTCAACATGGTGGCCGCATTTGGATTAGCCGCTATGTCAATCAATGATCTTTTCTTGTCGGTCAACACCGCCACTTCCGAAGCCCCTTATTATTCAGACAGTCTCCAGCGCTTAGAAAAGCTTCAAGAAAAAAAGGATGTTCGCGTGCTTTCTGAAAACAAGGATTACGACATCGAAATTAATGATTTAATTTTTTCCTATCCACAATCTTTTCCGCAGTTAAAAGATGTTAATTTATCGATTCCAGAAGGTCAAAAACTTGCAATTATTGGTCGTTCGGGTTCTGGCAAAACGACATTAATCAAATTAATCACCGGCGACCTAAAACCTCAAAGGGGGTTAATCACTATAGGTGGCGAATCCACTTTAAGTGTTGATGAAATCGCCAGCGGAAAAATCGGTGTATTAGATCAAAAACCTTATTTATTTAACATGTCGATTGCTGAAAATCTAAGATTAATCAATCCAGAATTAACTAATCAACAAATAACTAAGTATCTTAAGCTAGCGGGCCTGGACCAACTAATTAAGAATCTTCCTGACGGTATTAATACATCAGTCCAAGA
>JAISIV010000066.1 GCA_031261865.1 Lactobacillaceae bacterium
TATGCTCAAGTTGCAGTTCTGTTGAGCGCGTTTACGCAGTTTATACCGGTAAAACTCTCTATTTTGGAATGGGGATTTCGACCCAGAAATATGTACGAAAAGCTAGTTTCACTTTTCTAAACGTGCCTCGAATTGCTGAACCCCAAGGTCTAAGCATCCTCTCTTTCAAAATCGGCGATTTTGAGTCGAGGAAGACTTAGCCTACGGATTCAATTCGCAATTCTCGGGCACTCTAACCTTTCGTGGCTGAACCCGCCACGCCCATTACGATGTACTTATTCAAGAATAAGTACAAAATAATCATTGGCAAAATTACGAAAGTGGACGCTGCCATCAACTCTGGGTAATTAACACCAGTGTCAGTTGAAAAGGCTTGAAGTCCGACTGGTAAGGTACGCATCGATTGGGTGTTGGTAACAATTAAAGCCCACATAAATGAATTCCACGAGCCAATTATTTGGAGAATTCCGATGGCCGTAATTGAAGAAACCGCATTGGGTACTAGAATTTGCCAGAGGAATTTCCAATCGCTGGCCCCATCTAACTTTGCGGCATAGTAAAGCTGGTTAGACACTCCAGAAAATGCTTGTCGCAACGTGAAAACAGCAAAGAAACTAGCAAGCCAAGGAATAATTAAAGCACCATATGTGTTTACCAAATGTGCATTTGAAAGGGTGATGAAATTAGGAATAATCAGCATTTCACCGGGTACCATCATCGTGGCTAACAAAACTGAAAATAGTAGTTTTTTGCCAGTGAAGTTGAGCTTAGCAAAAGCGAAAGCTGCAAGAATAGAAGTGAATAATTGCCCTACTGTAGTGGCAACTGAAACGATGACTGAGTTAACCAAGTATTGAGTAAAAGGGGCCGCGTTCCAAGCTTTTAACCAGTTACTCCACAGCCAGTTTTTAGGTAGCCAAGTTGGTGGTGTTTGAATTGATTCAAAGCCGGTTTTGAAAGCCGTCATCACCATCCAAAAAAATGGGAGCAACATAGCTAAAGCACCTAAGACTATGAAAAAATATTTAAGGATTGTAAATATCGAATTCTTAGTAATGGACATGTTTTTTACTCCACGTATTTTGGAAGATAGTAACAACTAGAATCATCAAGAACAAAACAACTCCCGAAGCTGCAGCGATTCCATATTTACTTTGTTCATAAAAGGCGCGATACAAATAGAAGACCACAGTGATTCCTGAACCACCAGGTCCAGGTTGTCCACCAAACAAGGCATAAATTTCATCAAAGACTTTAAATGAACCGATGACGGCATTAACTGAAACCAAAAAAGTGATTGGCGAAATCATTGGAAGCGTGATGTTTTTAAACTGTTGCCAAGAATTAGCGCCGTCTAGCGTAGCAGCTTGATAGAGTTTTTTATCGACGTTGTTTAGAGCCACTAAGAATAGGAGAATGTTAAACCCGAGTCCTTTCCAGACAGCTAAGATAATTAGAGCCAACATCGTGTATTTCGGATCATTTAACCAATCGATTGGATGCACTCCGAAAAAACTCAAGAAATAATTTAGAAGGCCTGCGTCTTTGTTATAAATCCAACGCCAAACCATAGAAATAGCGACAACGGAAGTAACGAAAGGTAAGAAGTAAATCGTCCTAAAAAAGGCGGCTAACTTTTTAATTTTAGAAAGAAGAGTAGCGATTGCAAGCGATAGAACAATTGAAATCGGTACTACTCCAATCACGAAAATAATGGTATTAACAACTGCTTGTTGGAAAACTGGATCTTGTATTAACGTTACGAAATTTTCAAAACCAAGTGCTCCGACCTCACCTGTAAAAAAGTTGTATTGAGTATAAAAACTCATCGCCAAACTTGAAACGATTGGATACAAAGAAAAAATAAAAACAATAATAAGCATTGGCGCTAAATAAGCGAGAGCTTTTAAATTGTCACGCCAGGTCGGTTTGCCGTTATTCATTTAGCTAGCCCCTCTAAACGGTTTCCATCTTCGTCGAAAACAAAGACGCCTCGTAGATCGAAATTAACGTGCTCGTTTTTGCCAACTTCAAAGTCTAACTCATTAGTTGAAACTAATTCAGTGCCATTGAACTCCATAAGGATATTGCGATCACGTCCAAATGAGGAAACGTTTGTAATTTTAACTGGGACTTTTTTGTTGCGACCAGAATGAGCCAAGATGGCTTCAGGGCGAATACCGACGTACTTAGCACTGGCTGGTAATTTCAATAAATCTTTTACCGATTCAGCTTCAATTTCGTTAATGACTGGTTCACCAATAAAACGAGCCACGAAGCGGTTTGCTGGGTTGGAATACAAGTCTTGTGGAGCCGCATATTGTTGAATGCGACCATCTTGAAGAACCATAATTTTATCAGCCACATGCATAGCTTCACTTTGATCATGAGTAACGAAAATAGTCGTAATACCGGTTTCTTGTTGGATGCGACGAATTTCTTCACGCATTTCTACACGTAGACGGGCATCAAGATTTGAAAGCGGTTCATCCAAAAGAAGAATGCTGGGATTCTTAGCTAAAGCACGAGCAATAGCAACACGTTGTTGTTGGCCACCGGACAAAGCAGCTGGTTTCTTGTTCAATTGATCGTCGATGCGGACTAACTTAGCTAGTTCAGCAGCTCGTGCATTTCTTTCAGCTTTAGAAACTTTAGCCATTTTTAATGGAAAGGCGATGTTTTCTAAAACGGTCATATGAGGGTAAAGAGCATAATTCTGAAAAACCATACCAACACCTCTTTGTAGAGCATCTTTGTCGGTAACGTTTACATCGTCAAAATCAATTTCACCGGTAGTCGCATGAAGGAGACCGGAAATCAAATTTAAGGTTGTCGACTTACCTCCACCTGAAGGACCAAGTAACGCAACTAATTGACCGTCGGGAATGACAAAATCCATGTCATGCAGGACTTCAACTCCGTTGTCATAGGTAAGAGTGACATGCTTAAAACTAACTTCCAAAATAATTCTCCTTTTGAATCGTTACTTCAATCGTATTTTGGATTTATACGAACGTAAAGGGGCCAAAAAAGTTTTTAAATTCGGTTATAGGTGTGAAAATAGCGATTCCGGAATTTGGTGGTTTGTCTTAACTATTTAGAGTCGAACAAATTACTCGTTTTCTGATAAAAATTAGTGCGCGAGCTAAACAACTCAGGGATTTCAATTTCGGTCGAATCCAAGAGCATTCTTTTAGCCGGTGTTCCCCCATACAAATCATCCCCAACAATCGGTAAACCTAAACTTGCAAGATGGACTCTAATTTGATGAGTGCGTCCGGTTTCTAGTTGGAGCTTTAAAGTTCGCTGAGCAATTTTTTCAAAATGGGTGATGGCGGATTGTCCGTCTATTGAAACGATTCTTTTATAAGGATTCTGAGGGTCGACAGCAATTGGGCTATTTATCGTGCCTTCATTTTGTTCGATATCATGAGAAACTTCGGCAGTATAAAAACGTTTGATGGTTTTATCAGCGAACATCTGGTCAAGAATAGCGACTGCTAAAGGGTTTTTGGCCGCAACTACTAAACCGCTGGTATTTCGATCTAGCCGGTGGGTCATCATAGCTCGGGCTTCGGCGTTACGGGAATTGGATTTTTCTAAATAAGCTTGGGCGTAATTTAAAAGTGTGTCATCCTCATTGGGCGAGTGCGGGTGCATTTTCATCCCTGATGGTTTATCAATAATCAGATAATCCTCATCTTCAAAAACGACTGAAATTGTGGCTTCGAAATTAGCTGGATAACTTTGCAAACCAGAAAAATCTTCTGCGAATAAATCGAAACTAATTATGTCACCTGCTTTAAGAATTGTGGCAGTTGATGCTAATTGTCCATTAATAAAAAGACGTTTTTGTTGGCGTAAAAGTCCACGAATCCATCTTGGAAACCGCCACTGAATTAACTGGTCTTTAAGAGTGAGTCCGGCTGATATGTGCTCGATATTTATTTGATATTGCCAAGGGTTAATCATTTTATTTAGAAAATTCTTGCTCTTACTTTCAACTTTTGACAATCAAATGTCGTTAGTTCCCAAAAAACAGTATTGATGACAACGAATTGTCAAAGCCACACGAGCCATATGCTAAAATTATAGGCAATTCGTCTGGGGCGCGTAAGCTGAGAAGTACCCATCGAACCTGTTGGATAATGCCAACGCAGGGAGACGCAAATCGCTTAGCCGAAATGTACTCCGTGTGCGTTTCGGTTTTTATTTAGCAAATAAATTAGAGAGATATGAGGGTTTGATAGATGTCAAAGAAAAAAACATGGCAAATTAGAGATGTAATTTTAGTTGGTTTAATCGCCATCGTCTTCGGTGTAATTTATTGGGGTTGGGGATTAGCATGGAATGGTTTTGTCAGTCTTCTCACACCAGTTGCTCTTTTGCTAACTGGAAGTGATTTAACTGGGGCATTAACCGGATACGCTGTAACTGGAAAAGTAGTGACTGCCGCAACTGTAGGCCTTTGGATGACTGCTGGGCCACTAGCTGCAATGATTATTAGAAAACCAGGAGCAGCCCTCTTTGGTGAAACTTTTGCTTCAATCGTTGAAATGGTAATTGGTTCAGCGTGGGGACCAGAAAACTTAATCTGGGGAATTGTGCAAGGTCTTGGTAGTGAACTTGGTTTTGCTATTACAGGATATAAAAACTTCCGTTTAGGTCTTTGGTTAAGTGTTCTTACGGGGACGATTGTCGCCTTCGGCTTTAACTTTTTCAAATATCAATATGGATTGGTTGATCGAACTTTCGTAGCTGTTTTGTTCTTAATTTTCTTCTTATCAATTTTGGTTTTCGCCGGCCTTTTTGTATGGATTATCAACGCCATTTTGATCAAATCTAAATTAATTAAAAAATAATGATAAATATTAACTTCAACAATCAAGATATTATTCGCGAAGATAAAAAAATCCTCAGTGCCGTTAATCTTGCGGTTGAAACTGGGGATTTTATTTTATTTTCTGGTCCTTCTGGTTCGGGTAAGACAACTCTTATCAATGAAATAATTGAAAATTATGACGGGACCGTGGGTCGAGTTTTTCAGGATGCCTCCCAACAATTCGCTATGGAAACTCCTTTTATGGAATTGGTATTTCTTTTTGAAAATCTCCAAGTTGACCCAGCTCAAATTGAAAACCGAGTTATAGAAACACTTGAAGAATTCAAATTAGAAGACAAGTCCGACCAAAACGTCATGACTCTTTCTGGTGGCGAACAACAGCGTTTATCTCTAGCGGAAGCTTTAGCCGTAGATTCTGAACTATTAATTTTAGATGAACCTTTTGCCAGTGTCGACAGCAAAAATGAAGATTTTTTGATGACCAAAATTAGTGGTCTGAAAAATAAAACCGTAATTGTCGCCGACCATAATCCCTTCGTCTACAAAAACTTGGTTAATAAAATTTATCTATTCGATGATGGACAAATTGAAAGTTTGCCAAAAATTCAATTTAAAACTTTCTTTTCAGAACCTAAAAAACACAAAATTACTTCAGTTACCGATGGTCTTTCTAAATTGACACTGACGGATTTTCATATCGAATGCCTAATCGAACCGTCAAGTTTAAGCATCCCCTTAAATTCCAAAACGCTATTGGTTGGTGAAAATGGAGTTGGTAAATCGAGTTTCCTTAATTCAATTGTGGGCCTTCGGAATTACGAAGGCAAAATAGAAAACGGTCACGAAAAAACAGTACTCGCCTTTCAGCAATCAACCGACACACTGCTTAAAATAACTGTCGAAGAAGAAATCAATTTCGCAAAAAGGCATGTTTTTCGAATGCAGGATATTGATATCGATTCTTGGTTAAAACGCTTTTCATTAGCGGATCACCTAGATCAATCTATCTACACGCTTTCGGGCGGTGAAAGAAAAAAACTTCAAGTGCTCTCACTACAAATCCAAAACCCAGAGCTTTTATTATTGGACGAACCATTTGCCGGTCTAGATAGTGAGTCGATTAAGCAAGTTCTAGAGTTGTTGAACAATCCCAATCAAACTCAAATCATCATTTCCCATCAATTTAATTTATTAGAAAATCATATAAATAATTTAATCGGGATTTCGGATTTGTCGTTACATTCTATTAGGGAGGCGACACTATGAAACCTGCAATCCGTTTTTTAATCTTTTTTATTATCGGAATCGAACTAGCCTTTTCTCAAAGTATCATTTTTAACGCCCTGGTGATTGTCGTTACCTTAATCTATCTGGCCATTATTAAGGCCTCTTTTAAACGGGTCTTTTTATTAATGCTAATAGGTATTTTGCCGGCGATTTCTTCTTGGATTATTTATACTCAATTAACGATTACAAACAATATCAGTTTGCCAATAGTTATGACCATGCGTGTTTATTCATACATTTTAATTGGTCTGGCCTCAATTTCTCAAGGTACGATGACTGAGTTAATTAGGAGTTTCGAACAAGATCTGAAAATGCCTAGTACTTTAGCTTATGGCTCATTGGGAGCTTTGAATTTCATTCCGAAAATTAGTCAGCAAATTAAAATTATTAAAACCAATTCGAAGATGCGTGGTGAAAAATTAACTGGATTGTCTCCTAAATTATATGTGCGAGCAATTTATGCGGCTTTCAACTGGTCGGAAAATTTAAGTCAAGCAATCTATGCTCATGGTTTCAAAGAAAAACAAAAGAGAACCCACTACGGCTATCAAAAAATTAGTTCACGCGAATGGTTGATATTTTCGGTAATAGTTGTGGCGACAATTCTGATAAGTGTCCTAAAATATTAACTATTGCATGATTACTTCACACGAAATAAATTCAAAACTCAAGTGGATTGAGGTTTTAAATCCAACTTCTGAAGAACAAAGCCAACTTAATGACCAGGGCATCACTTCGGAATTTTTGTTCTACGCTTTAGACCCAAATGAAAGTGCCCGAACTGAAATCGACAATAATACGGGCAGCATTTTAGTTATGTATGACGTCATGACACCCGACTCGCAAGCTTTAACTGAGCCAGTTGCTTTAGTGTTCACCAGGGATGGTAACTTTTATTCCATTGCACGAAACTCGACTTCGGCTATCGCTGATCAATTATTCCAAACTACTACTCAAACTGTTGGACGCGATAGTATGACCGCCATTGATATTTATCTAAACGGTGCTTTTGTCATTATTTCTGAATATATTAATGCGATTAAAAATCTCAACCGTAAAAGAAATGTGATTCAAAATAATTTACGTGATCACCTCACTGAAAACGATATGATTTCACTCGTCGAGTTGCAGACACAAGTTATTTACATGACCGACTCGCTTCAAACGGACCGCCAAGCAACTCAGCAACTACAGCACCTTTATCCTGGCACTATTACTGATGTTCAAAAAGAAAAATTTCAGGATTTAATTGTCGAAAACTCGCAGGCAGTCGATATGTCGAATCAAGCTGGTGAAGTCATTCAATCAATTAATGCCGCTTATTCATCGATTCATAACCAAAAATTAGATCGTTCAATTCGATTATTGACGGTTGTTCAAGCCGTTATGGCTGTACCCACAGTCATTACAGGTTTTTATGGAATGAACGTTTTCTTGCCATTTGCAGATTTACACAATGCTTGGCTGATTGCCATATTCGGGTCGGCGGCAATTATTGCAGTAGAGCTTTGGGTCTTATTCAAAAATGGATTCTTTGGAAAATAATTTAATTCAATGAAACAAATCGTCGTTCTAGTATAGCGGCGATTTTTTTCATCTCTTCTTCGGTATTCGGAGCAAGAACAACATTCAAAGTTAGTTCTTTTGATTGATCAAAGAAGTTTTCATCCCTAGGCTTATAACCATTCTGTTTTAAAAATTCAATTGTGATAATAACAGCTGAGCGTTTACTTCCATCGACGAAAACTGGTGTCTTGATAATTTTTTGAAGAATAAAAGCGGCTTTTAACCAAATGGTTGGATACAATTCCTGACCAAACAACTCTTGTTGGGGTTGTTGAATAACTGCGTCAAAAACATATTTCGACTGAATACCAGGAGTCCCAACTCCAGTCATTTCAATGGCTTTGATATTTAATTTTTTTAGTTGTTCTTCAGTTAAATATTTAGTCGACATTTTCTTTTTTAATGAACATTAATTCCAGCCATTTGGCTACTTTCAACATTGTCTCTTCAGTATCGGGGGAATTAGTTACAGTTAAGACGAACTCCTCTGAATTATTGAAAACTTCCTCATCTTTCGGCTCAAACCCGTTTAAATGTAGAAAATACATTGCGGCCATGATTGAAGTTCGTTTATTACCATCAACAAAAACATGTTTTTTCGTAATTTTTTGCATGATAAAGGCTGCTTTAATCCATAAAGTTGGGTAAAGTTCCTGCCCGAAAACAACTTGTTGCGGTTGTTCAATAACAACTTCAAAAGAACTTATCGACTGGATACCAAAATTATTCCCTCCCACCATTTGAACGGCGTTCTGGTTTATATACTCAAGTTGTGCTGGGGTTAGATATTTTATATCCTCCATCTTATCTGTCTTTCAACTTTTCCATCAATGGGCGATACTTTTCCATTTCTCGGTCAATATCATTTTTTTCATCTGAACTTAACACTTCTAATGGGGTTAAAATAAGCCTCCCCATAGAGTCGACTTCCGGGGTGAATTCCTGTCCTTCTTTAATTTCTAATGAAGCTGGAATCGTGACAACTAGAGCATTCCCAACTTTACGAGTTTTAACTTTCACCATTCTTTCTCCTTCATGTATATACATATCATATACAATTTGAGGGTTTGTAATTGTTTTCAAATTTTCTTCCATACTTCTTAATACGTAAAAAATTGAAAGTTCGCACATTGTTTCTAAACTTTTTGTGAATAAGGAGAAAATTATGACAAGTACATTAACACCATTCAACCCTTTGAGTTTGTTTAAGGATGACTTCTTAACTTCAATTTCAAAGGACCATATGAAAACTGATATTAAGGAATTAAAAACAAAGGTTAAAGTAGCCACTGAAATTCCTGGTGTCACCAAGGACAACATTGATTTGAAATACAATGATGATGTTTTGACAATTTCAGTTAAGCAATCTGAATTTGCTGATCACGAAAGTGAAGATGGAACATTTATCCACTCTGAGCGTTCAACTTCAAACATGTCTCGCAGTTTCGCCATTCCAAATATCGATTGCGATAACATAAAGGCTAAATACAAAGACGGACTTCTTACAGTTGATCTTCCAAAATTAAAGGAAAGTCAAAAAGAAGAAGTTACTGGACAAATCGAAATTCAATAAAATAAGCCCCTACTTCTAGGGGCTTTTATATTTTCCCGAGTGCCGCTCTTAACTTTAACAACTTTATATTGTTCAAGCACTAAAGGACAGGTTACTTCGGTTACTATTGTGCACAAAATATTTTGTCATCATACTTTTAAAAAAATAAATAACGACCCTGACTCAGGATCGTTTATCTAATATTTACCATTCGCAAACTTTAGGAACATAGAGACTGATGTCACCGGGGTTGGTTTCATTATCTTGCAATCTTTTAAGAAGTGGGTAATCGATAATGTTTCGATACGTGTTACCAGATACATCTGTCCATTCTAAATAAAACTTACCTTGGCTGCCCCAAACAGAAATCTTGAAACGTAGATTACTGTATTCGATTGTTTCAAAATTTTCTCTGTTCATACTTTCATTCTAAGTTTAAAAATAAATTATTCATTAAAATTCACAGATTATTTACAAACGGTCATATATGGGGTTCAATTTTAAGACATTAATTCCGTTAAAAATTTGTTCATTTTTCTTAGGAGAAAACTAGAATGAGATTAAGGAGAAAAATATGATTAACGTGGCAGATTCACAAGACGTATACAAAGACGTGGGACAAAACGTTTTGTTCGAGGTTTTGGAGTTCAAGAGAGAGAACAAAGACGAGGATTTGAATGCTTTCCAGGAATTTATCACCAAGTTACCTTCACTGATTAATTCGCTTCGCATTCGCGCCGCCGATGATGGTTTGAAAGTGGCCTTTGGAATTTCTAACCAGGGTTGGGATTACTTATTTCCGGATCGCGTAAAACCGAAGGAATTGGAAACATTCATGGGTTTGAAAAACGTGCATGAAATGCCCGCAACTGGTGGTGATTTATTTTTTCATATCCGTGCAAAAACCGAAGCGGTTGTTTATGAACTGATGAGTCAAATCATGTTGTTTTTATCAAAGAACGTTAATGTGTTGGATGAGACTCACGGTTTTAGATACTTCGAGGGAAGAGCAATAATCGGTTTCATCGACGGAACGGAAGCGCCTGCCGAACAAGATGCAGCGCCATACGCTCTGATTGGCGATGAAGATCCCGAATACATCGACGGATCCTATGCTTTTGCGCAAAAGTGGATTCACGACATGAACATTTGGGACCACATGAAAGTTGAAAAGCAAGAAAAAGCAATTGGTCGACACAAGTTCAACGATATCGAATTAGATGACAATCAAAAAGACGTTAATGCCCACAACGTAGCTGCAAAAATCGAAATCGACGGTGTCGAACAAAAAATCGTTCGTATGAATGTACCATTTTCCAACCCAGCGAAAGGAGAAACAGGAACATACTTTATCGGGTATTCTCGTCATTGGGAAGTAACGAAAATGATGTTGGAACAAATGATTGAAAAAGACGACATGTTACTCCATTTTAGTAATGTTGTAACGGGTCAACTATTCTTTATTCCAAGCCGCAGTTTCATTGCTGAATTAGGAGATTAACAAAAATAACCGAGGTCCATAAGATCTCGGTTATTTTTGTTATAACAATTGGTTTTCGACATAGTGTGCGTACTTTTCATATTTCTTCATCAAAGCAGAATGTTTTCCAGAGGCAACGATTTGTCCACCCTCTAAAAAGAAAATGTTGTCTGAGTCTTTTATTGTCGACAATCGGTGTGCAATTGAAATAACGATTTTTCCTTCAGACAATTTATCAATCGATTTTTTAATAATTTGCTCCGATTCAGAATCAAGACTTGCGGTGGCTTCGTCTAAAATCAGAATTGATCCGTTACGCAAAAACTCTCTAGCGATATTTATCCGTTGTAATTGTCCTCCAGATAAATTAGCTCCACCTTCAGATAAAACAAAATCTAAACCGCCTTCAAGTTCATGTACGAAGTCGCTTGCAAAAGATTCCTCCAGGGCTTTCCAAATCTGCTCATCTGAAATATCTTTCAACCCAAGAGTAAGATTCGCTCTTAAGGTTCCCGAAATAACGGCACTTTCTTGCGAGACTAAACTGATATTTTGACGCCACTGAGTTAAATCAATTTCTTGAATATTGTCATCCCCAAAATTGATAAACCCGCTATCCGGACTGTAGAATCGTTCCAGTAAATTAATGACAGTTGTCTTTCCTCCACCACTTGGTCCTACGAAAGCGACTCTTTGCTTAGGCTTAATTTTTAATGACAAATCTTTAAGTACCTGCTTTTTGTCATAAGCGAAAGAAACATCCTTAAATTCAATTGTGTTTATTTTTCCTTCTAAAGGTTTTGAGCCGGTCTGTTCTGGCTGGTTTTCTAATAATTTTGCCAGTTCTTCAGAACTACCTTCTGCTGACTTCCAATCATTCAGCATAGTTCCGACACTAGTGATGGGCGAAATAATTTGGAAAATGTACACCAAGAATGCAACTAAGGTTCCAGTGGTGATTACTTTGCTCGAAACTAGTACACCACCATAGGCAAAGACTATAGCAAGTGTCATCATGATAATCATAAAGACAATTGGATTAATCAGTGATCTTACGACAGCGATTTTTCGATTCTGTTCATTTAGTGAATCAAATTGTTCGTCAATACTTTCTTCAGCGTTTTTATAAGCATTGGAAGATTTGATGAGTTTATTTTCCAAAAAGAATTGGGACACTTGTCCTGACACTCTAGCTGTAATTTCTTTAACCTTGGCGTAAAAACCTCTGGTGCTCCCGGAGACAATATTTAAAATAATCCCTAACACAGGCAGAGCCACAATAATAGCCAGAGTCAGCTGCCAACTAAGCACAATCATCAATACAATGCTCCCCAAAACGGCAATTGTACCGGTAAATAAATTAGGTAGCAGGGTGTCGAAAACGGTCTGCAAAGCGTCAGTGTCATTCATGACATGACTGGTCAATTCTGCCGATTTATATTTTTGTAAGTCTGTCACTGACAAATGAATGCTTTTTGAAAATATCTTTTTTCGCAATTGGTTAACGAAATTATTGCCTGTGATAGTCAGGATATAAAAGGAAAGCATGGCAAAGATTGCTTGTAATAAAAACAACCCTCCGATCGTTATTGCTCCAATTAACGTGCTTTTTCCATCAACGAATTTTCTCAATTCTAATGGCACTAAAATCGATGACAAAGCGGAAGTTACTGAAAACAATATTCCGAAAAATAGTGCCCATTTGTTATAACCAATGGCTTTTACTAATCTAATTACTGGACTTTTCATTTTTTCCTCTTTTTAAAATAATTGTTTCTAACTGTACTACTTTGGGCAAAAAAAAGGGGGGGATTGAACCAAAATAATTATTTAATTTGTCGTTTTCCATTGAACTCTCCGTATTAAGAGTTATAAGGATTTTCCTTAAATAAAAAATGGAGAAATTTATGACAAATTTTCTAACAACTGATTACGGCAAGCTACCAGCAACGGATACCAACTACGATGTTTTGCCAATTGGACCTTATGAAGTAGTGGTTAAAAATGTAGAAGAGAGGACTTCGATTTCCGGGAACGCCGGAGTGTCTATGCAGCTAGAAGTAAGAAAGGGGTTGTCCGACGAACAAGACTTACAAGATACCAATGCTAAAAATGGAGGTCGTGTGTTCTTTAGCAATATTTGGGCTTCGGAAAAGAATCCTGGTTATAAAGAAGAAACCTTGAATACGATTGCGATTGCCGCCGGAGCTTCTGATCAACAGGTTTTCAAAACTTTTAACGATTACCGTGAGTACCTAATCGGCAAGCCCATTCGCGCTAACATCACGCACGATGTTTCTATGTATCGTGGAGAATCTCGAGTCCAAGAACAGGTCGCCCCATGGGATTGGACGCCGACTAATTATGTTTTGGAGACGGCTTAACCTATGGCGATGATTACTGTCTCACCTGAAGAACTAGCGAGTAAAGCTAAAATCTATTCCCAAGCCAAGGCCGGCATTGAAATGGAAATCCAAAAGGTCAACTCTATGAACCAAAGTATTCAAAGTATCTGGCAAGGAAAAGCTTTCGATGCCTACTTGCAGCAATATCAACAACTTTACACACAAGTCAGGAAATTTGAAGACTTGTTAGAAAGCATTAATCAGCAAATCAATCAATACGCTCAAACCATGCAACAAAGAGATATGGAGGATGCTCGCCGCTTTGGGCTTTAATTTAACTCACCCGAAAGGGTGGTACATACTATGGAAAATCAATATTTTATTAATGTCACAATTGAATATTTAAATAGGGTTAAAAATCTGAGTTTGCCACGCTTTACAAATATCGAAAAAATAATCGGCAATATTTTATTAGAATTCAACGTGAATCCAAGCTCGGAAGTTGCGATGTATTCAAAAGACTGGTTCCGCTTTTTGAGCGATAAAGACAATCTCGACAGACAAATGATTGTTGACGGTTGTGCTTTGGAGATCGTCAACCTTGAATCTTACTAGAATTTTCAAAAGCGACCAATTTTCAATTACAGCTATACCTTTGATTGCTTCTACTCCTATAGGAGTTCAAGTACCGCGTTTTACTAGTGTTTACGACGGGAAACTCCTTATTAAATATGAGGTTAGCGATTCGGAAGCTTTCTTAAAAGATTTTTTATTAACCAGTGGCACAAAAACTAGGCTCGTGGTTGCCCTTAATTTAATTAGGTTAATTCAAAGTTTGTCGATTTCAGCCGTGGCAGAAATTGAAATTAATAATCTTGTCATTAACAGAAACCTCAATTTAAGATTCATTCATTTAGGTATCGACAAAATGCTGATTCCTCAAAAACAAACTACTGACTTCCTCAAGCTGAAAAACTTAATCCTACATATTTTAGAATCAGGGAAAGTTGGTTTGGATTTATTGACGCCAGTAGTTAGTGAGAATCAGTTTGTTTCAACTATTTCACAAGTTTCGGGGATTGCTGAATTAGAGTCAGCTTTATTAGATGAAATAGATCATCACAAAAAGATCTTTAAATTCTCGACTTCGCCCCGTTCTCTTTAAAATTTTGTCGCTCGCGTGTCGTTTGTTAATAAAAATTACGTATTAATAAGTATGGGTATAAATACTGAACTTAACAACGAGACTTCTAAAACTTATTATTTGCAGTTATCAACTTCGGAAACAGTTGTGGCCGCTAATGCCTCTGGTGTGCAAATTCCAATTAACGGTCAGACTCGAATTGCCATTACTTCCAGAAAAGATCATAACTATGATTTATACATTGATTACGGGCCAACGGATGTCATTAGGCTAAACGGAAAAACTTTTACTGGGGACTTAAGAATTGTCTCGCCGAATCAAAATATTGAAATCAATAATACAGAAATCATTTTCGGTTTCGATATATTAAGGATTACTTACTTTGAGACCTTGCCCGATAATTTCAACAGTGCGTTTTTGTCAGACATCCCACCTCAGGGGATAACGTCGTCGATTACTCAATTCACAGATACTAAACTAAAACCTTTTTCTAAAAGTGCAGAAAAGCAGAGTTTGGTGCAGACAATCCTGCCGACACTGATTAGCTTACCTTTGATCTTTGGGGTGACTTATTTTATCGGCACAAACCTTAGTTTCTTATCGATTATGATTGTCACCTTAATCTCTGGGTTAATCGTTGGTATTTTATCTGCTTTTCTTAACAACCGGAGAAATTACAAAAACCGCCAAAAACGTTTAGCTCGTTATCAAGAGTATTTAAATAAAGTTACTATGGCCAATGTTAAAAATGTTGACTCTACTGAAGTCATTGAGTTTTCAGAGAAAAGTATTCCATTATTCGATATTCCAGATGACGATTTTGAAATCGAAATAGAACAGGTAACTGATTACCAAAATCAAATCTTAGTTAATCAACTTGTAAGTTTAGAACATAACAGAACTCTGATTGTGGATCGTAGTTTAGGCGGAATCCAAAAAATCATATTTGAGGATTTAATTAAAAATCCTTCCCACAAATATTTGGTAATCACAAAAGACTTAAATTTGTGGGCCGAATTTAAATTAAAAAATAATTTGATTGATATAACCGATGACCTTTCATACAACTTGGAAAATTATCAAATTATAGTAACCGACTTCGATATTGACTTGCATTTTTCCGGAAGCCATTTAGTCATCCTCGAGAATTCTAGTCTAGCCACTTCTCAATTTAATAAAACAATAATCCTCAATAAACCGGTTGCAGCCAAACCTCAAATCAAAGCCCTGCTACTTAATTCTTTATTTCAAGGAGTCCAAATGGATAATAACTTCAAAAATAACTTTCAAGATTTCTTCGGTTTTCCATACCAAACCGAATCAATTACCAATCGATGGGAAGCTAAATCAGAAGGGTTAAAAGTGCCAGTCGGGTTTGATCAATCCCAAAATAAGCTCTTCTTAGATTTGGAACAAAGTGCTCAGGGTCCACATATGTTGGTTTCTGGGACCACTGGTAGCGGTAAGACAGAATTCTTATTGACTTATCTTTATTCATTGGCTTTTAATTATTCTCCAGCCAAAGTTGGGTTTTTAGTCATCGACTTCAAAGGGGGCGGACTGTCTAATCGACTTTCGTCTTTGCCTCATTTACTAGGCTCCTTCACGAATCTAGAAAACGACCAGATTCAAAGATCGTTCCACTTTATTGAAAAAGAAATTCAAAAACGTCAAACCATTTTTAAAAATCTTGGAATCTCTGATATTTCTGAGTTTGAAAATTTAAATGATGATGCATTTGTTCCTCATTTATTTATAGTTGCAGACGAATTTGCCGAGCTCAAGACAACCAATCCTGAATATATTCCTCGCTTAATCTCAATTGCCAGAATCGGTCGTTCTCTAGGAATTCATTTGATTTTGGCTACTCAAAAAGCAAGTGGGAATATCAATGACGAAATGGTTTCCAATATTTCTACTAGAGTTATTTTTAAAACCAACTCAATAGAAGAGAGTCAATTTATGGTCGGTGATGATTCCGCACTTGCTCTCAATAATCCCGGTGAAATGGTCATGCTGTTGGATGGTCAAAAATTAAGAGGGCGATCATTTAATTTTAATGGTCAATTCATAGATAGCGAGTTTGATTCAGTATCGTTTGATGACAAAAAGACTTCAATTATCGAAACCGTTAACCCTTCGATTAGTCAAAAAGAAAAGGAGTTTGATGACGTCGTTCCAGTAATTTTACCCAATTCAGTTGAAAATGTTTTAGGTATCGCCGACGAAAACAAGCAACCGCTTATAACATTCGATTGGCTGAGCTTTGATAAAGCGTTGATCATTGGTGGTAAAAAGATGGGTAAAACCAACACGATCGATGCTTTAATTAAAAATAGTCCTGAAGATTCAGAATTCATTTTTCTAGGTAAAAGTGGGACGATTTCAACAAAGATTATTTTTATGTCAGAAATTGTCACCACCGAAATTCTCGATAAGATTGACTACTATATTTCGTCTAATCCAAAAACTATCCTAGTAACAGATAATCTAGATCAATATTTACAAACTGAATATGGAGAAACTCTAAAACAATTGGTTTCCAAATTTAGGAACATTTCCTCAACAACTTTGTTGCAATCTATACCAGTAAGCCTTCAATCTCAGTTCTCTCGTTCCTTTTATTTAGGAACTAGTGCACGTGACATCTTTAGCAATTATTCTATTCCTGATATTCCGGGAAGAGCCGTCTTTCAAGATTTTAACAAACAACAAGTTATTCAAATTGGATTTGCCTCCGCTGAAGAATCATTATTCTCAATTCCGGAAAATAAATTGAATATTCTTCCTGAAAAGTTAGAGTCAAAAGAACTTTCTCTAGAGGATAACGACCATCATTTTCCAGTTGGATTGGAGTACTTTACAGCACAAGAAATAAAACTAGAAATTGCACCTTCGAATATCAATATCTTCCTATTCGAAAACTTTAAATCGGTGGCACCTCAATTGTTTAACCTTATAAAGATTTTCCCCGGTGCCAATTTTATTGACCCAACCGAAGAGAATTGGCAACTAAGTTCAACACTCACCAACTATCGAAGTAATTTAAATTCAATCGATTTAAACCAACCATTGATTATTGCTAATTTGGAAAGCTTTATCAACAAGTTTTCCTTTGAGAAATACTCTGAATTATTAAAAACCCTTCCTGTCTTTGTGTTTTCTGATATCCGATACTTCAAGCACTCGTTTGATGGAGACTTAAAATACTTCAAACACAACTCAACCAACATTCTTGAATCTACTTCCGAGAATAAATTCGCCACTTTAAATGACCAACAAAAAATTCTAATGCCGGTAATCTAACTATGACAAATCCTGATCAGCAAGTTGTTAACGCGATTATTCAACGCCTAAATAAAAAGATTGCCGATTTAGCATTCTCTACGAATGAAGAAATCGACAATCAATTTAGATATATTAATGACTCAAATGAGTATATAAAAAATTCGTTAACGTCCGTTCTTGATGATAAAACTTTCAAAAGTGGCATCAAGAATATTGAAAAACTGAAAACTGCAATTCAAATCAAAAGTCCAATTTGAATTATTTAATAAGGCCTAAGAAGTTCTTCTTCTTGCCTTTTTTAACAAAAACGTATTTACCTTCGAAGTTATTCTTCAAATCTAATTCAGCATCGATATCGGTAACTTTGGTTCCATTAATAGTAATTGCTCCATTAGTTACATCTTCTCGAGCTTGACGTTTTGATTTTTCAACTACTTCTTCACTGACCAATAAATCGACTACATTAATTGGGTTTTCATGAACTTCAAAGGTAGGCACGGTCGCATCCCCTAAGAAAGCAGCTTCCAATTCATCAACTGTTAAATCATTGATGTTTCCATTGAAGAGAATTTCAGTAATACGTTTTGCTTGTTCAAGAGCTTCATCTGAATGGACAAATTTAACAACCTCAGATGCTAATTCTTGTTGAGCGACACGCTTTTCTGGATGGTCTCTAACTTCGATTTCTAAATCGGCGATTTCTTCCGGTGTCTTAAATGTATAAATCTTAAGTAGGCGAATAACATCATCGTCGCTTTGATTTAAGAAGAATTGGTAGAGTTGGTATGGTGAGGTCAACTTTTCATCTAACCAAACCGTACCTCCTTCAGACTTACCAAACTTTGTCCCATCTGATTTCAATAGCAATGGGGCCGTCAACCCAAAAGCTTTAGCAGTTGAACCTTCAGATTTATGAATTAGTTCGACTCCTGAAGAAATGTTTCCGTACTGATCACTTCCACCAATTTGGAGCTGTACTCCT
This sequence comes from Lactobacillaceae bacterium, assembly GCA_031261865.1. Taxonomy (GTDB): domain Bacteria; phylum Bacillota; class Bacilli; order Lactobacillales; family Lactobacillaceae; genus Oenococcus. Next base: position 18,488 of record JAISIV010000066.1, read on the forward strand.
TGTCTGAACAAGGTAAGAAAATCGATAGACTGAAGAATTTGGTAGGTGAATTCAGTAAAGCTAATTCCAGCTTCTAATCTACTTGCAACTACATCTCTTTTAAGCATGACATTGATAGGGAAAAGTTTTCCATAATCACGCAAGAAGGAAATTAAATCTAACTGTCCTAGCCAATCTTTATTGTTAACTATCTCGAAACCTTCAGTTCCGAAAAGATTCTCAAATTGTTTTTTTAAACTATCAACATTTTTTTGAATGTCTTCATCGGACAATAACTTGCGTTCGTTTTTCTTTCCAGATGGATCTCCGATCATCCCGGTTCCACCCCCAACAACAATCACTGGCTTGTGGCCTCTCAATTGTAAGCGGCGCAAGATTGTTAAAGGAATTAGATGACCGATATGAATCGATCCGGCCGTAGGGTCAACTCCGACATAGGCTTTGATTTTTTGTTCTTCGAGAAGTTCATCTAGACCTTTCTCGTCAGTTGTTTGGTTAAAAGACTCACGCCATTTTAGTTCTTCTAGTAGTGAAGCCATAATTCCATCCTTTTTTTGTAATAAAAAATCCCAACGCATTAACGCTGGGACGAATTGCTCCGCGGTACCACCCAAATTGGTTAACAACACGTTAACCCTCTCATTATTATTAACACGTGGTGAAATCTCGTAATAGTTGTGTAATTTCAAAAATACAAAGGACAGTTCACATTAGCCACCGTCTTTCTGGATGACTTCATATTTTTTACTCTCAACCGAGATAAAGAAAGTATACATTAGAACTACAATAAAACAAAGGAGATTTTAAAATGAAGATTGATGCACAAAAGTTAACTGACACTTACAAACTCAGTAACGGTTTAGAAATACCCGTGATTGGTTTTGGAACATTCGAATCAAAAGACGGGGAAGAAGCCTATAACTCAACTCTTTGGGCATTAGAAGCTGGTTATCGTCATATTGATACTGCTGCTGCTTACGGTAACGAAGAATCCGTTGGACGTGCCATCAAAGATTCTGGTGTTGCTCGTGATGATTTGTTCGTAACAACTAAGCTTTGGAATGATTCTCATTCTTATGACAAAGCTAAAGCAGCACTCGAGGCTAGCCTTTCAAAACTTGGTTTAAACTACGTTGATTTATATCTCATCCACTGGCCAAATCCAAAATCTGTCCGAAACGAATTAGGAGTTGATGGCTGGAAAGAAGCTAATGCTGGGGCATGGAAATATATGGAAGAAGCTTATGAAGCCGGCTTAGTTAAGTCAATTGGTGTTTCTAATTTCTTGCCACACCACATCGAAGAACTTAAGAAAACAGCAAAGATTTTGCCTATGGTTAACCAAATCCGCCTCACTCCTTCTGATGCTCAAGAAGAATTGACTAAGTACAATACTGAAAACAATATCTTAAACGAAGCTTACTCTCCACTTGAACGCAATGGTTTCAATGACAATGATGTTGTTGAAAAGATTGCAGCCGACCACAACAAAACCGTTCAACAAGTTTTGTTGCGCTGGAGTTTAGAACGCGGATTCTTGCCACTTCCAAAATCAACTCATAAAGAATACATTGAAAGCAACACTCAAGTATTTGATTTTGAACTAACTGATGAAGATCATCGAGAATTGGACAAATTAAAAGGTGCTGCCGGTCAACATTCAGACCCAGACAACACCAATTTCTAAAAAGCTATTTAACTTTTATTACCAACTTTCCTAGTTGGTATTTTTTTTGTTCATAATCAAGATGCGCTTGAATTAAGTCGTCTTGTGTTAACTCGTAGACATGAGCAATCGGAACCTCAATACGATCGCCAGCAACTAGATTGACTACTTTTTCTAGACTTTCTCCATTAGATTTCATGTACGTGTTTTCAACGTTGTTATATTCGGTCTCATTGTTAATAGAAACAACTTTGGCACTCGGATTAGCATTAACGACGATATCCGCTAAAACATCACCGCCAATAACATCAAAAGCTTTATCAAACTCAACATCGTCCAGATTTGAAACAACTTCGTCAGCGTATTTGGCTGATTCATTTTCAAGATTAGCATCGCGAACCAATGCAATTACATGAGCTCCAAGAGCTTTTGCGATTTGAATTGCAGACAATCCAACCGCTCCATTAGCACCATCTACTAATAGAAGATCTCCGGAAGTAACGTGTAATTCATCGTTTACGATCTGATATGCGGCTTGTCCACTAAGAGCAAAAGCTGTTGCGCTTTCAAAACTGACATCATCAGGTAGTTTAGCAACTTGTTTTCCAAGTACTGCAGCATATTCAGCATAGCCTTTGAAGTGCGGGGAAGCAACAACTCTATCGCCTACTTTTAAATCGCCCTCTGCTTCAGGTCCGACTTCTTTTACAATTCCAGCTAAAGAACTACCTAGAACAACAGGCAACTTGCCATCAGTTCCAAACAGACCTTTCCGATATTTGACATCATAAGGTTCAACCGCCGTAGCAAACACTTCGATTAAAACCTGTTTTTCAGTTATTTCTGGTTCCGACACAACAGATGCTCTTAGGACATCTTTTGCATCTCCATAATTAATCATTTCAATTGCGTTCATAGGTCTAATTTTAACGCTTTGCTATACTTTCAATTAGGCTTTTTTGTAGAAAACCTATCAAATAATATAACTTGTGAGGTAATTAACTAATGGATATTGCCATTGTCGGGGCCGGACCTCGTGGTTTGTCTGTTGCCGAACGCTTAGTTGCGCATGCTATTGAGTCAAAAACTGAAATTACCATTAAAATTTTTGATCCATATAGTATTGGTGGCCGCGTTTGGGACCCAGCCATTCCTTATAACAAAAGCATGTTAATGAATACTGTCTCATCTCAAATTTCAATGTTTGTTGATGACAGTATTGAAAATCCGGGACTAATCGTTAAAGGTCCTAACATGTATGAATGGATGCAACAAGATGCTGAAACTTTTATTGCCAGTCATCCAGAATTTAATGACTATCGTGATCAGTTAAAACTGGGTTCTGGAGATTATACTAATCGCGGACTAATGGGAGTTTATGCATCTTGGTTCTACCAACGTACTCTCGAGCGCATGCCAAACAACGTAACTCTTCGCTTCGTGCAAGATAAAATTGTCGAGATGAAGAAGTCACGTGGAAAGTTCAAGCTAACCACTGAAGACCAAGATAATAATTGGTCAGCCGACTTTGTTGTTCTAGCGACTGGGCATGCTCATAACAAGTTAAGTAAAGAAGAAGCCTCATTTAATAAATTTGCTGAGCAAAACGACTTAACTTATGTTCGTCCTGGTCATCCTTCTGAAGCTAACTTGGATATCGTTGCTCCTAAGGAAAATGTGATCGTTCGTGGATTGGGACTTTCATGGTTCGATTACATGGCCGAATTCTCTCTGGGTCGCGGCGGTAAATTTACCCGCTCACTTAAAGGCGAACTCAAGTATAAGAAGAGCGGAAAAGAACCAATTATCTTTGCCGGTTCACGTGGTGGAATGCCTCTAACAGCTCGCGGTATCAATAAAAAGAAACCAAGCGAACTTTACGAACCCCTCTTCTTTACTAGAGAAAACCTTGATAGTTTGATCGACCCTAAAAAGAAGACAATCACCTATGATGATTTCTTTGCTCTATTCGATAAAGAGATTCAATATAAGCATTACCTCAACGTTTCGCAAGATTCTGATTACCGTTCTAAATTATCTGAAGCCAAGGAAATGCTTAATGAAATGTCGAATGCTGAAGCAGTCGATTTCGAACAAATTGCTCGTAATCACGGTGTGCTGGATAGGCAAATCTGGAATTGGCAACAATTGCTTTATCGCTCTTCATTTGTAGACGATAAAGAGGATTTGTCAAAGTGGTTCGTTAAGTACTTGGATCGAGATATCGAGGATGCTAAAAAAGATAATATTAACGCTCCTTACTCGGGTGCCTTTGATATCTTGCGAGATGTTCGTGATTCCATCCGTTATATTGTTGAGCATGACTATTTCGAAACTCAAGAATACGCTAAGTTCCTAGCTAACTTCACACCAATCAACGTCCTTTTGAGTGTCGGTCCTCCAATTGAAAGAATTGAACAGATGCGTGCTTTGATTAAGGCTGGAGTCCTAACTATTCTTGGGCCCGGAATCGCTGTTGAAACTGATGACGATAAAAAGGTTTATGTTGCAACTACTAAGCGCGGTGAAAGAGTTGAAGCAAAACAATTAGTTGAAGCTCGTTTAAGTTCTACTAACATCAATACTGTTGATGAACCACTCCAAAAACAATTGCTTAAAGATGGAATTATTCAATCAACTACTCTTACCAACGGTAAGAAAAAGATGAAACTTGGTGCTGTAGACATTAACCGTGAGACATTCCATTACATTGACAAGAACAATCGTCAAGTAAAGAATGTTTATAGCTTTGGTATTCCGCATGAAGGACTTAAATGGTTTGAAACTGTTATCCCACGTCCAGGCGTGAATACAGTTGTTCTAAGAGAAGCTTCTCAAATTTCAAATCTAATATTTGAAGCCATTGAAGCTAAGAATAAGTAACTTTCTAACCATCACCTACGGGGTGGTGGTTTTTTAATACAATTTTTCAATTGTTTCACGTGAAACATCTCTATACCCGCTTACTTAAAGTAAACAAGCAACTTAGCCAGGATGTCAAAAAAACAAACCATCGTGAACATCACTATTGTTTCACGTGAAACAAAACGTATTAAAAAACCCTGACACCAAGTCAGGGTTAGGTTGAATAACAATATTTATTTAAAGAATCGATTAGCACCATCATTGATTCTATTGGAATACTTGTTCATATCCCAGAAAGCTGACTTAGCAACGCCAATCAAATTCGTATCTTTAACGTAGCCATAGGTCCTACTGTCAATCGTATTTTCACGATTATCATTCAGAATAAAGTAACTGTTCTTAGCAACCGTCTGAGAATTACGGTCAGACTTTGGCCAATTTAAATTGGTAGAAAGCGTTTGAAGTGTCCAGCCAGTATTAATACCTAAACCAGTCGCAGATAGAACATTTTTTTCAATATACCAATCTCTGACAGTTCGACCATTAACCATGAGCTTATTATCGACAAACGAAACTTTATCTCCTGGCAACCCGATGATACGGCCGGTCAATTTTTTGATATCGCTATTTTGACGAAGCTTAGAATTGGTCTTGTAAGCAACAATTGTTCCACGTGAAACATTGGTTGGAGAAATCGGTTGAACCAGGATCATTTGATTATTGCTAATAGTTGGATACATCTGATTCCCCTCCACTCTATAAAGTGAAGCGTAATTTGAGCGAAGAAAAACCGTAACCAAAATACCAATGACTGCGGGAATTAACCAAAATTTTATAGTTTTAGTAAGTGTCTTTTTCATAATTAATTAGCAAAGAAGTTTTTCCAAACTAAGTTGACGTCTTGTCGATCTTCACTCCAAGGGAAGACGAAGGTCACGCCAAGAACGTTTTCTTTCTTAACGAAGCCGAAGTATCTCGAATCTTCGGAAACTTGACGGTTGTCTCCAAGTACAAAGTAGTTATCTGCAGGGACCTTAGTAGCATACCCATCATTCCAATGAGAATTACCAGAGACAAACTTCGAACCTTCAGAAGAAAGTGATTGTAAATCCCAAGTTCCGGTTCCAGTCGTTTTATTGACTGAAGTTAAGTAAGAGTTATTAATTTTCTTACCGTTAACATAGATAGTTCCGTTATCGGAGCGAATGGTATCACCAGGAAGACCAATAACACGCTTAATGTAATAACGAGACTTTTGGCCTGCATCCAATTCAACACCTGGATCTTCACCCACAGCATTAAAAGCAATTACAGAGCCTCGATGAATAGTGGCCGTACGAATAGCAGAGACCTTTTGGCCGCTAACTAAGGTATTCAACATCGAATCTCCATTAACCGTAACTGGCAAGTAGACGAACATTCTTATTAGTAGAGCAGCAAATAAACCAATAGCGATTGGAATGACCCAACCAAGGATATTTCTCATCGACTTCATTTTTTATTCCTCAACTTTCTCTTCTTCTTTTCAATGGCACGATGAGCAGCGATTTCAGCTGCTTTCTTTTCGCGACGTTCGCGACGCATTTTAAAAGGATTCTGCAAGAAATACGTTTGAACAGCTTGATAGAAGTTTCCAACAACCCAATACAAAGAAAGGGCGGTTGGGAATGACAAAGCAGTAAAGAAAATAATAACTGGGAAGATATAAGGCATAGCCTTTGTAAATCCTGGTGCATTTTCAGTTGATGCCATACTCATCCAAGAACTAACAAAGGTGAAGAGGGCTGCCAAAATTGGAAGAACGAAATAAGGATCTGTTCCACCTAATTGGAACCATAAGAATGAACCTTGACGTAATTCGGGTGTCTGATAAATAGCCCAATACAAAGCCATCAAGATTGGCAATTGAATAAGTAAGGGTAGCAATGAAGCGTAAGGATTAACGCCATACTTCTTATAAACAGCATTAGTTTCCGCTTGCATGGCTTGCATCGAAGCGGAATCTCTTTTACCACGATATTTTTCTTGAATTGGTTTGATCTCGGGAGTTGCCAAAGACATATTCTTCGATGAACCAACTTGATAAATCATCAATGGAAGGACGAACGTACGAGCTAAAATCGTGAAAACAATAATTCCGATTCCGAATGAATTACCAAAGATTGAAGAGATACCAAGAATTGATTTAGAGAAGAACTCGACAATCCAAGCGAACCATCCCGTATAGTCTTTTTCGGGATGTCCGAAAAAGGAAGTGATAATAATTAAGACCAAGGCAATAGCTGATGTAATTAGAGAAGGTACTCCTGCTTTTTCAACAAAATGCTTGAATCCCTTTGTTATTTTATTCATTTAATACTCCTAAGTTTTTGAATATATGTACCAGTTGTTTTTGTGCTTCGTGCTGCTCAATTCCGTTAGTAGTGGGCCTTGCGATAACGACCATATCTATATTGGAATCAATTTGTTCTTCTAAATTCATCAACGAAGCTCGAATGCGTCGTTTTACCCAAACACGTTCATGAGCTTTACCGACTTTCTTACTAACTGATAACCCTGCACGCCAGTGCCCAAGAGTAGAATCCTCTCGTTTTTTTATATAGACAATAAAAAAGCGGTTAGCATACGAATGTCTAGCCTCAATAATCTCTTTAAAATCCAGATCACGTTTTATTCGATTGGTTTTAGAAATACCCATAAAAATACAAAAAAAGCACCCGATTGACAGGTGCTAGTTATTAAGCCGCTAATACTTTGCGGCCCTTAGCACGACGGCGTGCCAATACCTTGCGACCATTTGAAGTACTCATGCGTTTACGGAATCCGTGAACACGTTGAGTATGGCGCTTTTTTGGTTGATAAGTTCTTTTCATATGCGTGTCTCCAATTTAGAATAGACAAAAATAAATACCTAGTTATGTTATCACTAAAACCAGCTCAACACAATGATCGACAAGATTAAAATCGTTAATTACTTAATAGTTTGATCATTTATAAACTGACGATATTTTTCATGCGTACGCAACAGATCTCCATGTTTTCCAAAACCAGTAATTTTCTTTTCATCAACAAAAAATATTGTGTCTGAGTCTTGAATGGTCGACAATCTATGTGCGACTGCAATGATAGTTTTATTACCCTTTGAAAACTCGTTGAGTGCCTTGTTAATTTTGAATTCAGATTCTGAATCTAAGGCACTGGTAGCTTCATCCAAAATCAAAAACGGGGTATTTCTTAACATTGCGCGGGCAATTTGAATTCTTTGTTTTTGACCTCCTGAGAAATTACCTCCAGACTCAGATACTGACAAGTTAAGCCCATTACCTTGTATATCCAGCTCATCGAAAAGTTGTGCTTTTTTTAAAGCATGTTCAATATCCTCGTCCGATACCTCATCGCTTACGCCTAACAAAAGATTCTCCTTTAAAGTGCCTTGGAACAAATAGTCTTCTTGGCTAACTACAGAGAATTTCGATCGCCATGCGTTGAGATTAACAACTCTGGCGTCAACTTTGCCCATCTTTAGATTTCCAGAGGTAGGGGCGTATAAACGAGAAACCAGGTTAATTAATGTTGTTTTCCCACCACCAGAAGGTCCAACGAACGCAATTTTTTTATTAAGTGGAATCTGCAAAGTCACATTTTCTAAAATTAGATCATTTTCATATGAGAAATAGATATCTTCCAATCGTATGTCCCCATCTTCTAATTCACCGACGCCTGAAGCAATGTTTTCATCTGGAGTTTCAAATATCTTTTCAACTGCTGAAACTGAGGACCTGGCTTTAGAAAGGTCGTTGAAAAAATTCGCAATATTACTAAACGGATTCAGTAGCTGAAATAGATAAATTAGAAAAGATACAAGCGTTCCAATAGAGAGTGTATTAGCAGCAACTCTTTTCCCACCATATAGGAAAATTATTCCGACTGTTGCAAAAATAACGGCATACATAACTGGAGTAACAAAGGAAGCTACCAAATCACTTTTGACTGAGTTTTTATAAATTAAGTTAGTGTTATCCTCCATTTTTAAATTAAATTTTATCTGTGCATTATTAAGTTTAATGGCTTTAATATTCTTAAAAGATTCCGCTATAAATGAGTTATTAATAGCAGCCAAATGCCTGGCATTTTCTTCCAGTTTACCCATCAGACTTCCAAAGGGAGTGATTAGTAGGAACATGATAGGTAACATGACAATTACGACCAAAGTTAGTTTCCAATCAAGATAAAAGAGCGCGGAAACAGAACTGATGATAGTAGCTAGTCCGATAACCATTGATGGGAATGACTGAGTTTGAAATTCCTTAATAGCACTTAAGTCATTTGATTCATGTGTGCTCAATTCAACAGAATTATGAATATCAAAAAAACTAGAAGGTAGCAACAGACTTTTCCGATATAGCTCTCTAGTGGTGTTTTTGATATTTTGTTCTGAGTTTCTACTTAGTAAGAAGGTCCCTAATAACGAAAGAATAATTTGAATAATGAATAAGCTAATTAGAATCAAAATAGCTTCAATCTGTACTTGGGAACCGTCAATGATATTTCGAATTTGAAGAGGTATAAAAATACTACTCATACCAGCCAGAATAGCCAAAAAAATACCAAAAACGAAATTCAGCGATATGTTGATTAATTTAATCTTTGTCATTTTTATTCTCCAAAATGGATTTAACCAATAATTCATCAAAGTTCGATGTGCGAGTATAGTGTAATTTCGGGTGCTTACTGCTTAAAAGTTTTAAAAGTCTTTCGGTGCTGTTATCGACATTGAGAATTCCTAGCAATTCACCTAGCTTTTCTCTTGCGAATAATTTAAATTCCCCATCAAAAGTAGCAAGTTGAAGAATTAAAAACTGTAGGTTTTCTTCAACTGAATACGGGGAACGTTGGTTCTCCGACTGAGAAATCAGGGTTAGAAAAATTTCTTGGTCTTTCGGATCGTTGTTTTGGTGGTTAATAAATCTTAGCCACAAATCGTCATAGTACGTGCCATCATAAATGTTTGCCTGTTTAGAACTAAATACCTCTTCAACCTCATGCGATTCTACTTGAAGATAATCCAACACAGACCTCAAATATCTAATTTGGTTTCTAGTTAATTGTTTTAAGGATTCAACATTGTGAAAAAAAGAATTTTTAAAGAAGAAAGAGGTGAATGGTAACTCCTGATAATTAAAAATTTGTTGATAAATTATTATTTTTTGTGCAGCAATGATGAGAAAATCCGCTGTAACCCCATTTTGAAAGCGGTTAATCAACGCTGTTGAATTATTTTTCATACTTATCGATTAGTCCTAAAAAAATGAATAAAACAATGAATGTGTGGTAGACATCTTTGCCGTCGTTTTGAGGGTTTAACATTTGAAGTTTACTTGTTGGTTTTTGTTCACCATATTCCTCGACAAACTCATCAATTGTTTTTTTATACTCCTCAGACCACACTTCACTCAAATTCCCGTTTAGGGAAGCAACGATTAATATCTCTGCAAGAATATCAACCAAATTGACAGAATTAAATAAAGCATTGGCTCTGAAAATTATTCCCTTTAGCTGTTGAGAAACATATTCAGAATCGAGCCGGGATAATTTGCGTCGGCCAAAACTACTTAAGTAGAATACCTGATGGGTAAACGCATAAAAATCGGGGGCATCGAAATTTTTGGAATCTAGCCTTTCTTTCAGAATCAATTTACGGTCAGCGAAATCAAACCCGTCTTCTGGTTTCTGATAAGAATATCTCTCCAACGCCTTTTGATCGTCAAGTGGGATAAATTCAGGAACATTGGCAATTAAGTTTTTGCCGGTAAGTCCCTTAAAATCTGTAGCGCTAAGAATCAATCTTAAGTCATTATTTAAAGGACTGTTTAAAGAATTAATTCTTTTTATATTCCTTGGATTTAGGAGGTTTTGTTTAAGATCTTCGATATCAGAATCATAAAAAAATAACGAAACTACTGAAAGTTCCGCTAAAGGTTTCACACTCCGTTGAAAAAGTAGGTAATAACTTACTACTGACTCCAGATTATTTAAAATCCATTTTTTTACGAGTGCTTGTGTATCCATTTTCAATAATTGAACTCAACAAGTGGTTTGTTTACAGGATTTGAACCATCTTCAATCCATTGAACAACAAGGTATTTGTACTTCCCACCACCGTAAAGAAGACCTCCAAATTCTCGGTTAACTCCAACCAAGTCGTCTTCAGTAAACTTTTCAGTATATCCAAATTTAAATTGTTTCATTCTTGTTCTCCTTGATATTGGTTTTGGGTCCTACTGATACAAAAAAAGACCAATAGAACACAAATGATGTGTCCTATTGGTCATGGCCGCTTGAACACATTAAATATAACATAAATTCGTAATGATTTAACAGCAAAAAACAGAACAAACACAATGATAATAAGGGTTTTAAGGAAATATTAACCTTATACACAGTTTCACAAAAAGCCCCTAAAATCAACAAGAGGACTAAATACAAACTTCCAATTCAAGAGGACTTATGTTTTAGCGTCAAGTTTTCGGTAAGAAAAGTGTGAAGTTTGTGTGTCTTCCAAAGAATTTTTTTATCCACAAAACCACGAACTGTTGTGTGAAAAAGGTTAAGAAAAGATAAAGAAAAAACGGGATAACCACAGGGTTTCAACAAGTTTTCCACAAATTCACAGGTTGTGCACAGTTTTGAATTCACACCTGTGGATAATGTGTAAAAGTCCAACAAACGGCACCACTACAAGGTTTATTATTGTGTAAAACTGTGGAAAGTGGTGTGAATTGTCTAAAATCGCATGAGTTATGCACTTATCGGTGCAAAAGAGTTTTAATAAGGTGTTAATACGCCGGATTGTGTTGTCCACAGCCTGTTGAAAACTTCGTCGTGAGGCCTTAAATTAATACATATCAACTATGAATAACGAATTCAATATCGAACAATTTGCATTAGATATCCAAATGCACTTTCAAAGTAATGAGGAGCCTGTCGCTTTTTTGGCTGCGATAAAGCCAATGCGTGTGGCCTCTGTCAATTTCGAAACTGGGGTTGCTCAAATTCAGTTACCTACAGAAATTGCTAAGGCAGCCTGGGAAAACAATAATGCTAAATACATGCGTGACTTTATGCGCTACTCCTTTGAAGTAACCGGTGTTCTGCTAAATGCAGAACTTTCGGTGGTTACGGAAATCGTTAATGAAGATCCAGTAACGACTTCAACTACCGGAGAATTTAAGACTTCTCTTAATACTGAAAATAGTCATTTAAACCCGGATTACACTTTTGAAAAATGGGTTCCGGGATCGTCAAACGATATGGCCACTGCTGCTAGTCAAGGAGTTGCTGATGCTCCTGGTCGAGAATATAACCCTCTCCTTATATATGGGGATTCAGGATTAGGAAAAACGCACTTAATGCAAGCTATCGGTAATAGAATCCAATCGACCAATCCCGAAAAAGTTGTTAAG